>DATJYH010000477.1:0-3458 GCA_035499675.1 Puia sp. | reverse complement strand
TGATGGTGATTGAAGTGAGACCCGTCCTGACCGTTAACCATACACTCCTCCATGGATGAGGTTCAGCTTGAAGCAGACAGGATGTACAGGAGCCAGTTCGGAAAGATGGTCTCTTCGCTGCTCTATTTCTCCGGCGACATCGACCTGGAAACCGCCGAAGATATTGTACAGGACTCCTTTTCCGCCGCATTGTTGTCGTGGAAAGAACATGGCCTGCCCAATAATCCCTCCGCCTGGCTCAACAAGGTTTGCCGGAATAAGGCGCTAAACAAATTAAAAGAAATCAAAAGATTCAGCAACCAGGCCGTGGAAGGGAATGTATTGCCGGAAGAGCCCTCGATCTCCGTTTCTCCCCTCCAGGACCAGCAGCTGATATTGTTGTTTGCCTGTGCTCATCCCGATCTTTCTCCCAAAGTGCAGGTTGTCATCACGCTCAAATACGTGGTAAACCTGAAAGTGGAAGCCATCGCGAAAATCCTGGGTATGACGGTAGATGGCATCGACAAACTCCTGGTCAGGGCCCGGCAGAAGATCAAAGAAGAAAGAATTCTTTTTCACGAACCTTCTGCCGGCTCGCTGGCTTCCCGGATACATATCGTCCACAAAATCCTTTACCTTATTTTTAATGAAGGGTATAAATCTTCCTGGGGGGATGCTCTCATCCGGGAAGAACTTTGCGAGGAAGCCCTGCTGATGACGCGTGCGCTTACCAAAAGCCCGGTTGGCAATAAGGAATCCCTCGCCCTCTATGCGTTGATGCTGTTCAATGCTTCCCGGCTTGAAGCACGGTTTGGTCCAGGTGGTGAATTGCTGGACCTGGAAGAACAGGACCGCAGCCGCTGGAACCAGGATCTTATTCAGCTGGGTATGTTCAGCCTGAATGCCGCGGAGGGGTTTCCCAGATCTACCTATCATTGTGAGGCTTCCATCGCCGGGCTGCATTGCAGCGCACCCGGTTTTTCTTCCACCAACTGGAGGGCCATCATTACACTATATAAGGAACTGCTTTCGATGCAACCCAACCCCTTTGTGGAACTGAATTTTGCCATCGCCCTCTACTATGGCCATCATAAACAGGAAGCGCTCGATATCCTGCACAGCCTGGAAACACAACCCTTTTTCAGCCAGTACTACCTCCTGCATGCATCGCTCGGAAGAATTTATACCATGGAAGGAAACGGGGATCTTGCCAAAAGATATTTTACCAAAACACTGGGGCTGACCAACTCGGCTGATGAGAAGGCTTTTATTCAACGATTGATGAAAAAAATCTGAACGATGTCGGGGTTAGCCACAGAAACACTGAAAAATGAATTCAATGGGTGCTGTGTTCACCAACCATTGCTTCATTCAACCCTGCTAACCGAGCAAACCCATTCCGCAAGTCCCACAGATCCCTCCTTCTCCGGGATGACAACCCGCTAAAAAAAGGTTGAACAAGAAAATTTGCGATCGCCGACTTTTAAAATCATGTATACACCTCAAATAACAGCCGTTTCAATCCATTTACGTTGCAGGATTATTTAAGGCAGCGCGTCTTTGTTCGGGGCCTGTCATCCCGGTGAAGGAGGGATCCCGGAGAGTAAAACCGCCGGGAAGCAACAACTCATATATTTTTTCACGGCTTACAAGTAGGCAACAGAAGCAATGAAAAAGAAATGCTTTTATACTTCGGTGCCTCAGTGGCTACGTTCTACCGAAAAACATCCCCGATTTATTTATCCCGGTGATAGCCGACCTCATATTCCTTCCCGTCCACGGTGCTGGTGCGGAGCAGGTATAATTTATCGGTCCAGGTATTGCCATTATCATAACTCTCCTGCTCCACCCTGATCCAGCCTTTGGCCGGATGCCCCTTGTCATTGTCCTTTGTGATCAAAATACCCGCCCCGTTCAGGGAATAGGACCCATTGCCAAAGTATGCGTTGGTGACGGTCCTCACCTCGCTGGAGGAAATATTGTAATACTGTTGGGCTGCCGCCGCACTGGCATAACGGCCATTGGGCGCAAATACCCAGCGATCGCCAACTGTAGCCGTCGTGATGATCCAGACACCCGCTACCTGCTGCATCAATTGTTGCTGCGACAAACCCCCATTCCATCCTTTGAATTGAAGGCTGTAAAAAAATTTTGGCCATACATCCGTGAGGTTGAGTCCGAAACATGAACTGACCAGCGGGTCCTTTGAAATGCCGGAAATAACAGCTACTCGGTTGCCCAACCCGGCCACAAATACAAATCCAAACATCATCTGGTAGTTGCCGCCGGGGATCTGGATGGCATTCTTGATCATAAAATATTCCCAGCCCTGCGCAGAAACGCCACGGATGATCGAATTACGCGTGGCGATGGACTTCGGGGCAAAGCCCTTGAACACTTCCTGGAAGGCCTGCAGTGCATCCTGCGCCAGGTTGCCGCCGGATGTTCGCATAGGCCAGATGGTTAGGTTGCATCTTTCGCCCGTATTGGACACCGGGGGACTCATCACGATGCCGTCAGGATATTGGACGGGTGTCCAGCCCGGAGGCACGGTATATACATAATCGCCCAGGCTGGCAGCCTGGTTCTGCGCCATGGCAGGGTCCATAACGCATAGCATTAAAAGGGGGATGAAAATTTTTTTCACGACTATTTTGTGTTTTTGGATGGATGGTTATTTTTCCCTGCAACATCCCCCAGCATGGCCTGGAGTTTTTCGACGGGGAAATCTGATTCAAACTGTTGCTTGAAATTTTGAGAAGGCGCGTCCTTCTCCCATTTCCAAAACAGGATCATAAACTGGGGCCGGCAGGATGACAACTGGTGATCCGTATAGTCCGGGTTGGCCGTTACTACCATGCGTCCGCCTGCTGCCTCCGAGGAAAAATTGCCATCAAAAATTGATTTCGAATATTTTGGAATAAACGCGGGTTGCTGTAATACGGAGGGGCTGGTCTTTGCGAGGTAGTCGTCAACGGTTTTCAACTGCTGATCGAAATAGTTGATGTAAGCCGCTCTGCTGGAAGCGGCCGTTTGCTGTTGCTGTTCCTGCTGTTTTTGCAGGGCGTTCAGCATGGTTTGTTTGGACTCGGGGCTAAGGTTGGGACTGTTCTGGATATGCTCTATTTGTTTTCGCGCATCCTCCTTTGACTTGGCCAGACTCGCATCCTGTTCCTTCTGTTGTGACTGAAGGAATCTACGCACATATTGTAAGTAGGTCTCCTGGCTCACCGGTTTCCAGGGCAAACCACCTTGCGAGATCACAATACAGCTACCCTGTTGGCGCGGCGTGGATGGTGTATACAAATCATATCCCTTCCAGCTACCCTTGCGGAGCGGCAGCAGGTAAATGGGCGTTTCATCCGGGTTGAGTTTGATCCGGTCGTACTGTTCCGTAAGAAACGGGTTGAGGAAGTTTACATACACAAATGCCCAGGTGCCCGTTTCGCCCGACAGCATCATCTTGTGCATATCCTTGT
>DATJYH010000476.1:0-6414 GCA_035499675.1 Puia sp. | reverse complement strand
ATTTTGAAAAGGATGCGGAAAAATTGCCCCACGAACTGCTGTCAGACAGGGAATTTGAAGTGTTCAAATCACTGGCTTCGGGCAAAACAGTTTCAGACATTGCTGACCAGTTGTTCCTTAGTACAAATACCGTCAGTACC
Source organism: Puia sp. (assembly GCA_035499675.1). Classification (GTDB taxonomy): domain Bacteria; phylum Bacteroidota; class Bacteroidia; order Chitinophagales; family Chitinophagaceae; genus Puia. The sequence continues at coordinate 6,274 of DATJYH010000476.1, read as the reverse complement.
TATCGGGCACGCATCCTGACCAAGATGCACCTCAAAAGCAACGCTGAATTAACGGTATATGCCATGGAGAATAAACTGCTTTGATGGATACTGCTTCGGGTGGGGGGATACAACGGTCGCGTAGGGCGGTGGGCCGGCAGCCAGAGAAATTCCCCGGGGAAAGTGGGATTGCTCAGCGATCTGCCTCTTTTTCCCAAAACTCGATCGGAAAATTGAAAAGATCCTTCGGCTTCAGTTTATACGTGATGGCAATTTCCATGAGAGTGTCAAAGGTCAGGTTGATTTTTCCTTTTTCGATTTTGCTTAGTTTGCTATGGTCCAGGTTAGACAAAAAAGACAATTGACGCATACTATCAATCCGCAAATGTTCTTCGCGGTGTTTTTTTAGATGGGCGCCAAACATTTCCCTGATTTCCTTTTTCCGGTTGAGCTTCATGATAGAAAAAGAAAATTGGATGAATTTTGGAAAATGGATATGGTCGGATACGCCCACGGCGTTTTTGCCCGGGCCAGGTATGGGGCAAATAAGCCTTGCATCCAGCCTGCACAAACCAGGCAAAATGTCGGACGGAGCAATACCTGACTGCCCTGAATATCAGCAGCAGTACACAGCTGCAGCATGCGGGAATTACATATATTTTATATTTTTATAGAAGGATCGGTAACAAACAGTTTGCATTCTTCCTCCTGACCTTTGCTGATCCCAAAACGTGAAAGGGTCGCGTATGGCGGCAACTTGATTTTTCAATTGTCAAACACATAAATCATCCCAACATGAAAAAGCAGCTTATCCACCTGGCAGCAACGACCTGCCTTATTCTGGTTATTTCTGTCCAAAGCCGGGCACAAAGTACGCAGCAGGTAATCGGGAGCATCGCCATCGAGGGAGCCAAACAGGGTGAATTCACCGAAGGCGGCAAGAACGGCAAATCCATTCCCATCATCGGCTTTGAATGGAATGTCCAAACCCCGCGCGACCAGGCTACCGGCATGGCCAGCGGAAAACGGCAGTATTCGCCCATTGTCATCGTAAAAAACATTGACGTTGCGTCCGCGCAGTTCTTTCAGGCGGTCACCACGAATGAAGCCCTGAAAACAGTGGTTGTGACCCTGGAGTATGCCGACGGGGGAAAGATGCAGACTTTTCAAACGCTCCGGCTCACCAATGCCATCGTCGTCAAGGTCAGCCAGTTTGAAGGGGCGGGCGCGCCGGGTAAACTGATGCCAAACTATACCCCGATGGAAGAAGTAAGCATCAGTTTCCAGAAAATCGAGATAGAAACCAACAAGGGAAAAACCATTGCATCAGACGACTGGACGCTGATGAAATAAAATGGGCGGTCATTTTTTTTCTACAGCGTATTTCTCTACGAATCGAAAAACTCTATCAGTGCTGTATATACGCTGGGTAAAAACCGGAAGACGCTGGTCCTCCAACCAGATCAGATCATGAAGATATGCTTACTTGCATTGCTGCAGCTGTTGGCGGCAGCTGCCCTGTTCGGCCAGATGCCGCATCTCTCCTCGGGTACCCTCAGGAGGTTTGAACAGTTCGCGTCAAAGTTCGTTGATCCCCGCACGGTGGATGTGTGGCTGCCGGATGGATACCCTTCTGCCGGCAAATATGCTGTATTGTATATGCAGGATGGACAGAGCTTATTTGATTCTGCCATCACCTGGAACCACCAGGAATGGGGTGTGGATGAAACCATCGGGGCATTGCTGCGGGACAAAAAGATACAACCCTGCATCGTGGTGGGAATCTGGAACGATGGCGGCTACCGGCATGCGGAGTACTTTCCGCAAAAAGCAATAACCTATATGAACGATAGCGCGCGCAGGGAATTGATGCCACTGCTAAAGAACGATCCGCGTGGCGATCGTTATTTGAAATTTCTGGTCAGGGAACTCAAGCCATTTATCGACAGCAGTTTTGCTACTTTACAGGACCCGGCACATACGTTTATCATGGGTTCAAGTATGGGAGGCCTCATTTCCCTCTACGCTATCTGCGAATACCCGGAATTGTTTTCAGGCGCGGCTTGTCTGTCCACTCACTGGACAGGTATTTTCAGAAAAGAAAACAATACCATCCCCTCGGCGATACTGGCATACCTGCGGGATCATCTGCCCGATCCCGGTCATCACCGCATTTATTTTGACCACGGTACTCAAACACTCGATTCCATGTATGGCGATTTCCAGCTTGCGGTCGACAGCGCCATGCATGCGGCTGGCTATACTGCAAAAAATGAAAAAAGCCTGGTATTCGGGGGGGCTGATCATTCGGAAAATGCATGGCGAAAAAGGTTACAGATCCCCGTCATTTTTCTGTTAGGCCTGTCTCCTTGAAAACAAGAGGTTTTGCTGAAAACGCGGATCGCTCTCCCGAAAAAAATACTATCTTCCTGTATTCAACAGCTCAGCAACACCGTTGCCCGGGTAGAAATTCCAATTGCCTGCTTATGAATAGCTCCAAACCAAGGCTTCGCTTCTGGCAAATCATCAATATGAATGTCGGGTTCTTTGGCATTCAATATAGTTTTGGTTTGCAGCAGACAGCGATCAACCCCCTGTATACTTTTTTGCACGCCAAACCAGAGGAACTTCCCTTTCTGAACCTGGCTGGTCCCATGACAGGTCTGCTGATCCAGCCGCTGATCGGCGCCATGAGCGACAGAACCTGGCACCCGCGCTGGGGCCGGCGCAAACCCTATTTCCTCACGGGTGCTGTTTTTTGCAGCCTTTGCCTGTTTGCATTCCCCTTCAGTCGTGCGTTGTGGATGGCTGCCGGCCTGCTCTGGATACTCGACGCTGCCAACAATACCGCTATGGAACCCTATCGCGCGTTTATTGCAGATAAGTTGCCCAACGACCAGCGACCGCTTGGATTCCTGACACAGAGTTTTTTTACAGGGCTCGGAATTACGCTGGCCAATCTTTCCCTCGGGTTTTTCAGAAACATCATCACCGGTGAAACCAGAACGGCGGATGGACAGTCGGGCATCCCCTACTGGGTATTTGGTTCTTTTTTTGTTGGCGCCATTTGTTCCATCGCATCGGTGGTATGGTCGGTCAGCACCACACCTGAAATTCCTCCCAGCGCGGAGGAGCTGGCGGCTTTGCGTGCCAGGAAAAAGGGCTTTTTTGAGCCCTTCCGGGAGATTATTTCGGCCATCCATGATATGCCCTCCGTGATGTGGAAATTGGGATTGGTGTACCTGTTTCAGTGGTATGCCATGTTTTGCTACTGGCAATTTGTATCGCTGAGCATCGCGCGTTCTGTTTTTCATGCATCATCCGGTGAAGACAAGGAGTTGTACGAGGAAGCCGTGGTTTGGGCCGGCCGCGTAAACGGGTTTTATAATGTGGTGACTTTTTTGTCGGCCTTTGCATTGGTTTGGCTGGCCAGGAAATTCAGTGCGAAATATGTGCATATATCCTGCCTCCTGATGGCCGGTTGTGCATTACTGATATTCCCGCATATTCATGACAAACTGTGGTTGTTTGTACCGATGATAGGGTTTGGAATAGCCTGGGCCAGCATGATGGGAGTACCCTATATCATGGTAGTGGGAAACATCCCGAAAGAAAGATACGGCGTTTATATGGGCATCATCAATATGATGATTGTAATTCCGATGATTTTGCAAACGCTTAGTTTTGGTTTTATATTTAAACAACTGCTGAACGGAGACCCGGGAAGGGCCATCAGTTTTGCGGGAGTGCTGCTGATTATGGCTGCTGTTGCTACGATGCGGATCCGGAGAGACCGGGTTGCAGCGGACCTCATGGTCCCGGTTGCGACGGGTCATTGATTTTGTAAGGGGCAGATGCCATACGGCCAATCAATTCATCATGAATAAAATTCTTTGTATCGGGGAAGCATTGATCGATATGATCTGTACGGATCGTGGGAGGTCGCTGTCTGAAGGGCAGCATTTTCTGAAAAAACCGGGCGGAGCCCCTACCAATGTTGCAGCAGCCATTGCCGCCCTGGGCGGACAGGTGGAACTCGTCAGCAAAGTGGGCGACGATCCGTTTGGCAGGCAACTGATCGCGGTCATGGAAGAATTTGGTGTACTGACCCGGTCGATCCTGCTCGACAAGGAACATTTTACCACCTTTGCCTTTGTTTCGTTGATGCATGATGGTGAACGGGATTTTGTATTCAACCGGGGCGCCGACGGGCAATTGAACCTGCAGGAGGTGGAAGCGGTGGACCTGGAAGGAGTGTCCATCATTCATTTCGGATCTGCCACTGCTTTCCTACCAGGTCCTCTCCAGGCAGCTTACTACGGGTTGCTGCAGAAAGCCATGCGGAGAAATATTTTTATCAGTTTTGATCCCAATTACCGTCATCTTCTTTTTGCCAACAATACCCGCAGCTTTATAGATCATTCCTGGAATTTTATGGACAGCTGTCATTTTTATAAGCTGAGCGACGAGGAAGCATTGCTGATAACCGGTTGCGCAACGTTGAAGGATGCGGTGGATGTATTGCAGGAAAAAACAAAGGCAGTATTTGCCATTACCCTGGGAAAAGAAGGGACCTTGTTGGGATTGGGACGCGAAACGAGCATTGTACCGAGTATTCCGGTGTCACCGGTCGATACCACTGGTGCGGGGGATGCTTTCGTCGGGGCCATCCTTTACCAGTTGAGCAATGCCTCATTAAGCGGAGTATCGGGGTGGACCATGCAGGAGTGGAGCCGGGTTGTCCTGAACGCCAACAAGGCAGGTGCCAGGACCTGTGAATACATGGGGGCCATGGAGGCCTTCAAACATTTGAGCAATAAAATCTTCAATTGATATCAGTCCGTGTACAACTACCAGCTTCACCAGCAGATCAATCAGTACTTGCAGAAAAACGCCGTTGACATAGCGGGCAGGGACAATCTTTTTTATACACGCTTTGTGGCCAATGCTGCATCGCTGCACGCGCTGTACCAGGAACTTTATGGGGCCCTGCCCAATGCGGCGATCGTTTTTGAAGAATTGCTGCAAACCATCATTGACACACACCTGCAAAGATCGGAGGAGCTGAAAGACAAAGATGAGGAGAAGCAGGAAAAGGGTCATTGGTTTTTGAGCAATGAGATCGTGGGGATGAGCCTCTATGTGGATCGCTTTGCCGGCAACCTGCAGGGGCTTGCGGAAAAGCTTGGCTATTTCAAAAAACTCGGGGTCAATTTGCTGCATTGCATGCCCGTGTGCAAAAGCCCGGCCGGTGAAAGCGACGGGGGATATGCAGTGGCTGATTTCAGAAAGGTAGATGAGCGATTCGGGACGCTTGAAGACCTGGAACAACTGCGCAAGCGGATGCACCGGGAAAAGATGGGTCTGATGCTGGATATTGTGCTCAACCATACATCGCGTCAACATGAATGGGCCCAGAAGGCTGCCAGCGGGGAACCTCGTTACGAGGGGTATTACTATATGTTCGATGACCGTAGCCTGCCCGACCAGTATGAACAAAATATGCCGGAGATCTTTCCTGAAAGTGCAGCCGGGAATTTTACCTGGGTAGAGAGCTGCCGGAAATGGGTGATGACGGTATTCCATCAATATCAATGGGACCTCAACTACCGGAACCCGCTCGTGTTGGTGGAAATGATGGCCAATATTTTCTTCTACGCCAATCTCGGGGTGGATATTTTGCGTATAGATGCGCCCGCATTTATCTGGAAACAACCGGGCACAACCTGTCAAAACCTCCCGGAAGCACATACGCTGCTGCGACTCATCAAACAATGCGTACAGATTGCCACGCCCGGCATGGCACTGCTCGGAGAGGCGATCGTGGCGCCTTCGGCCATCATGAAATATTTTGGCACGGGTTTGTACACCGCCCGTGAATGCGACTATGCCTACAACGCCACGCAGATGGCGCTTCAGTGGGACGCGCTGGCCACGGGCGACACCAGGGTGATGCTCGCTGCCCAGCATGAACTGCTCCAAAAACCTTATGGTACCAGTTGGATCACCTATACCCGCTGTCATGATGACATTGGTTTGGGCTATGAAGATTACATGATCCGTCAGGCAGGTTACGATCCGCTGGAGCACAGAAAATTCCTGAAGGATTATTATTCCGGCAACCACATCAGCTCCGACGCCACGGGCGCACTCTTCTCAGTAAATCCCAGGACACAGGACGCGCGCATCAGCGGTTCCCTTGCCTCGCTCTGCGGTCTGGAGAAAGCCTTGCAATCGGGAGACAAAGAAAAGATCGAAATGGCTATCCGGAAAATATTGCTCATGCAGGCCATGA
>DATJYH010000475.1:0-5957 GCA_035499675.1 Puia sp. | reverse complement strand
CTAAAAGTACCTTTTATCAATGTCAATTACCCCAACGACGGTGGCATCACCAACAACCCCCAGTTTGTGATCCTGAATTCCACGCTGCGGAGTCATTGTGAAGGGATCTACCGGTTTATGCAAAGAAACTACCCGCTGATGGGGATCATTTATTTCCGGAAGAAGGGAGCACAGGAGGACAGGCTGAGGAGTTATTTTGCGGACATTGAAAAAAACACGGCGTCGGTGCCTTTGAAGATCAAATACGTGAACCTGGAAGAGCCCGTAGATATCACCCGCCTGGAACCCTATCTCGACAGTACACAAAGAAATGTTTGCATCGTCGGAAGCCTGGATGAAAATTTTGGAAAAGCAATCTGCTCGCAAATCGCTTCGGTCAACAAAACCTATGCGGTCAAGATATTTGGTATGCCCACCTGGGACAATATCACCGATTTTTCGCTGCCCGAGTACAACGACCAGGAGATTTATTATACGACTCCCTTTAACAATAATGCAGCAGACAGCCTGGTCTCATCCATCCAGCAGTATTTCAAAAATAAATTTTACTCCCGCCCCAGCGATATGGTTTTCCGGGGGTACGAAACGATGTATCATTTCGGAAAGCTGTTACAACTGCATGGCGATAACCTGAGCGGCAGCCTGGGTGAAAAGAAATTCAAGGTATTCAGCGATTTTGATATTGAGCCTGTTTTCCTGAACAAACAAACCATGACGCTGGATTATTTCGAGAACAAGAAGATCTACTTCATCAAAAAGGTCAACGGCAATATCACGGCCATCTATTAATTTGCAAATCTGTCCTTACAGATTCGCGAACATGAACCTGCTCAGTTTTACAGATAAAGGAATTTATTGTGCCGCGGGAGATTTCTACATCGATCCCTGGAAACCCGTGGGTCGTGCTGTCATCACACATGCACACAGTGATCATGCGCGCCCGGGTCATGAGCATTATTTGTGTCACCGGTATACGGCTTATTTGTTGCAGACCCGGCTTGGGGATCAGTCTTATCAAACCGTGGAATGGAATGAACCCGTTTTTCTAAATGGGGTCAGGGTGTCCCTGCACCCGGCCGGGCACATGATCGGTTCCTCCCAGGTCAGGGTGGAGCACCAGGGAGAGGTATGGGTAGTGAGCGGGGATTATAAAACCGAGGATGACGGGATCAGTGGCCGATTCGAACCCCTGCGTTGCGATGTGTTTATTACGGAATCAACTTTTGGCCTGCCTATTTACCAGTGGAAACCCCAGCAGGAAATATTTACACGCATACAGCGATGGATCGCAAAAAATAAAGCAAAGGGAGAGAGCAGTATATTGATGGCGTACAGCATGGGCAAGGCGCAGCGTTTGCTGCCCTGTCTCGCGGCGGTTACCCCTGACATCTATGTGCATGGCGCCATCTGGAATGTGCAGGAGGCGTTGATCCGTGCGGGCATCAAATTACCTGCCGTCAAAAGGGTAGAACCCGGTATGTCAAAATCGGCACTAAAGGAAGCTGTGGTGATTGCTCCACAAGGCACCGATGGCTCACCCTGGCTAAACAGGTTCGGAGCATACGCGGTGGGTATCTGCAGCGGATGGATGCAGGTTAGGGGAAATGTACGAAGAAGCAATGCCGATGCGGGATTCGCGCTGAGTGATCATGCCGACTGGAAAGGATTGCTGGAAGCCGTAAAGGCAACCCAGGCAAAAAAAGTTTTTGTAACGCATGGCTTTCAGTCAACCTTTAGCCGTTACCTGAATGAATCAGGCATCGAATCCGGGGAGGTGACCACGCAGTTTGGGGATAACGAGCAAAATTTATCCGTGGAAGAAACGCAATAAGCGGTACACATGGAGCAACTGTTCGATAATAACAGGGATGTTGTGGCAGCAACACCAGGGGTACCTGGTGGGATGGCCTTATTTGCCGGGCTGGTAAGCAGGCTGGGACAATCGACCGGTACCAATGAAAAACTGGATGCCCTGCGAACCTATTTCCTGGAAGCGGAGGATAAGGACAAAGTGTGGGTGGTTGCGCTTTTCAGCGGTCGCCGGCCGAAACGGGCGGTAACCAGCACCCAATTGCAGGCATGGTGCGTTGAGTTAACCGGGCTGCCCTCCTGGTTGTTTGATGAAAGCTACCAGACCGTGGGCGACCTGGCAGAGACCATCGCGTTGCTGCTTCCGGACAAGAATACTACCGGTGAGGCGTATTCGCTGTATCACTACCTGGAAGGTCTGATGGCCATTGAAAAAGAGGATGAATCCATTCGCAAGCAGTTTATACTGGGGGCCTGGGCCTCGATGGACCAGGACGAACGCTTTGTTTTTAATAAACTGATCACCGGTGGATTTCGCATCGGCGTTTCGCAGACCAGCATGATCAATGCACTGGCTGCGGCAGCAGGCCGGGAACCAGCCGTCATCGCGCACAAGATCAGCGGGAATTGGGACCCCGTTACGCAGTCCTTTGACGGATTGATCAGTGATGAACAATCGTCGGCGGATGTTTCCCGGCCCTACCCCTTCTATCTTTCCTATGCCCTGGAGGATGTACCGGCAGCCCTGGGAGAACCACTGGAATGGATAGCCGAATGGAAATGGGACGGGATCAGGGGGCAGCTCATCCGGCGAAACAGGCAACTGTTTGTATGGAGCCGGGGAGAAGAACTGATCACGGATAAATTCCCCGAATACCAGGCCTGGCAGCAATTATTGCCGGATGGCACGGTGCTGGATGGAGAGATCATCGGGTTGGTGGTTGAAAATGCCGGCGGGATCGGTTTCAGACCGCTGCCCTTCTCGCTGTTGCAAACCAGGATTGGCCGGAAAAACGTTACCAAAAAACAACTGGCGGAAACACCGGTCGGCTTTATTGCCTACGACCTGCTGGAATATGAAGGCATGGATTGGCGGGAGAAAAGTTTGTCGGAGCGGAGAGATCGGTTGACAGATATCGTGGCAACGATTCATCATCCCATGTTGAGGCTTTCACCCGAACTGGATTTTGAAAGCTGGCAGCAGCTGGCCGGAATACGCGGGCATGCAAGGAATGTGGGGTCAGAGGGACTGATGTTGAAAAGAAAGGGTTCATCCTATCAAACGGGCAGGAAGCGGGGAGACTGGTGGAAATGGAAGATCGATCCCCTGGTGATCGATGCGGTCATGATCTATGCGCAAAAAGGACATGGACGCAGGAGCAATTTATATACCGACTACACGTTCGCGGTAAAAGACGGGGACCAGCTGGTTGCTTTTGCAAAAGCTTATTCCGGTCTTACAGATGAAGAGTTCAGAGAAGTGGATGCTTTTGTAAAAAGAAATGGGATCGAGAAATTCGGGCCTGTGAGAACGGTCAGGCCGGAGCTTGTTTTTGAAATCGCTTTTGAAGGCATTGCCGCCTCCGGTCGGCATAAGTCGGGCGTAGCGGTGCGTTTTCCGCGGATCAACCGCTGGAGAAAGGACAAAAAGCCCGATGAGATCAATACCATCGACGATCTTAAAAAGCTGCTGGAGCTTTATGGTAAATGACCCATGGAATGATGGTTTTTTATATTGCACGGCCGGCGCCGGTCCTCGCAGCCGGCTGTTTTGGTTTCTCTCCCCATCTTGTACTAAATTAGTAAAAGGAAACTTTTCTCTATGAATAAACTAGCCGTGGTTTTGATGATGGGGATCCTGGGCCTGGCCTTTAGTGCGTCCATTCGTTATTTCTCGGAAGAAAAACCAGTGTACATTCCACCAAGCCCGCAGCGCAGTGGTGATCCCGGGAAAGGATATGAATACCTGGTCACCGGCGATTACCTGAAAAGCGGTATTCCCTATAACTATTTCAGGTTGGGTTTTGGAAAGAGTTCTACCAATTATCTCCAACGGGAGGGTCTGAACCATGATATCAGTTATGAATATACGGCGGTGAAGGCACCCAATGGAGAGATCGTTGTGGCGCCAAATTGCCTGCAATGCCACGCACAGGTTTTCGAGAACAAATTGGTGATCGGCCTGGGAAATTCGACCATTGATTTTGCCAACAACCAGAAACTGGATCCACGGGTGGCCGCTTCCGCCGAAAGGGTGTTGAGGAACCTGGATCCAGAAAAATATGCGGCGGCGGAACCTTTTTTGAAAGTGGTGAAGGCAATCGGCGGACAACTGTATACCAAAGTGCGGGGGGTAAATGCGGCAGACAGGCTGGCGGCGCTGCTGGTAGCCCATCGCGACCCGAATACATTCCGGTGGAACAGCGAGCCCTTGCTGGAAATCCCGGATGAGGTCATTCCCACCGATGTGCCCGCCTGGTGGTTGCTGAAGAAAAAACATGCCATGTTTTATAATGGATTCGGCCGCGGAGATTTTGGCCGGTTCCTGATGGCGTCGAACTTACTAACGGTGAACGATACCTCGGAGTCGCGGGAAGTGGACGCACATTTTAACGATGTGCTGTCCTATCTTTTTTCACTCAAGCCACCGCCCTATCCCTACCCGGTAAACAAACAGCTCGCAAAGGAGGGTGGCATGTTGTATGTTGAGAATTGTTCCAAATGTCATGGACATTATGGAAGCAACGCCGACTATCCCAACCTCCTGATCCCGGAGTCGGTCATCAAGACAGATTCCTTCCTGTACAAAAGCAATTATCAAAGCCCGCAGTTTGTGGAATGGTTTAACAACAGCTGGTTTGCGCAGGGAGATCATCCTGCCAGGCTGGAACCATTCAATGGATATATTGCACCACCGCTGGATGGCATCTGGGTTACGGCACCCTACCTGCACAACGGGTCTGTTCCGACCCTGGAAGGTGTGCTTAATACAAAGATCCGCCCGCGGTATTGGTCGCGCGATTTTGACAACCTGGAGTACGACTATAAAAACCCGGGAGGGAAATATGCTGTCCAGGACTCGGCCGGCAATTCGAATGTGTACAATACCGATCTGCGGGGATATGGAAACTACGGGCATGATTTCGGGGACAAACTGACGGACAGACAGCGGAAGGCCATTATCGAATATTTAAAAACCTTGTGATCTTCCTGGCATAGGGCGACTGGTTACATCCGTCCGCCAGGCAGCGAATTCTTTCTCCAAATACATGCGGCTCAGGTCGACGATAGGATACCAGGTCATTGAAAAATGGTTCAGGGGCAAGGACCAGTTTCCCTTTCCTTTCCAGGAGGAGACATGGCAACATATCCTCGACGGAAAATCGGGACTGGTGAATGCGCCAACGGGTTGCGGAAAAACATTCTCCGTTTTTTTGGGCACGATCATCGATTTTATCAATCGCCATCCACAGCATTATGCCGGGAAGGCAAAGAACCACTTGCAATTGTTGTGGATCACACCGCTGCGGGCGCTGGCCAAGGATATCGGCAGGGCCATGGAGGAAGTGATCGGCGAGCTGGGCATGAGCTGGAAGGTCGGTATCCGGAATGGCGACACCGAGATCAGCGAACGTCAGCGCCAAAAACGGCAAATGCCCGAAGTGCTGATCATTACACCGGAGAGTCTGCACCTGTTACTGGCGCAAAAAAATTATGCGGATCTGTTCAAAACACTGAAATGGATTGTCGTTGACGAATGGCACGAGCTGCTTGGCAGTAAAAGAGGAGTGCAGGTGGAACTGGCCATCTCCAGGCTGGTAAACCTCGTTGCGAGGTCAGGTGTCAGCCAGGAAAATCCTGGTAACCATGAAGCATCGGCCATCAACACCCCATCCGTCTGGGGCATTTCTGCCACCATCGGTAACCTTGAACAGGCAAGAGAAGTCCTGTTATCGCCCGTGGCTGCGTTGACAAAGGAAGACAGCGTGATCGTGCGGGCTGTTATCGACAAACCGGTTGAAGTCATCTCCATCATCCCGGATGAAATAGAAAAATATCCCTGGGCCGGGCATCTCGGCATGAAGCTGATCGATAAGGTCATTCCCATTGTGCAAAACAGCCGTACCACCCTGATCTTTATCAACACC
>DATJYH010000474.1:0-3887 GCA_035499675.1 Puia sp. | reverse complement strand
ACCAAATGTAACTATTTGAATTTGTAAAAACACAAAGTTAGTTATTCACAGGTTGTTGATAATCGCAGAGATTTTTTGCTGATGAATCAATGCAGCGATTATTGTTGACGATACACGTGAGCCGATGCTGCCGTTATTCATTCACGCCGCGGATCAAATGCAGCGTTGTGATTTTATATATATAGTTACATCTGGTTTTATGCTTATCGAACAATTTTAGACCAAACTTTGTTCACCGCCAAAACCGGCCATCGGCCGAGGTTTTTTTAGCGCTTCGCCTGCCGGAACTTGATAATATCTTTTTTGATGTCCATATTTGCAGGGAACTTAAAATACCGGCCACCGGCCTTCGTCACATCTATAACAACCAGATCCTTTTTTTATTTCAAAAACTATGATAAAATTATGCAGCCAATCATTTCTGTACAGCAGGTGAGCAAGACCTTCGGGACTATCAGGGCGGTAGACGACGTAAGCTTTACCGTAGAGCCAGGAGAGATATTTGGTTTTTTGGGACCCAATGGCGCCGGCAAGAGCACCACTATCAAGATGCTCACCACGCTGTTACAACCCAGTTCCGGCACGCTCGAGTTGGCCGGGCACAATGTAGTGAAAGAGCAATCTGCCGCCAGGCGGATATTCGGCATCGTATTCCAGGATCCCAGCCTGGACGGTGATCTTACAGCCCTGGAAAATATGCAGCTCCATGCGGTGTTGTACCATCTCGACAAAAAAATGAGTCATGTCCGCATCGAAGAACTGCTCAAACTGGTGGAGTTGTGGGACAGAAAGGACTCCCAGGTAAAAACATTTTCCGGAGGCATGAAACGCAGGTTGGAAATTGCTAGGGGCCTGTTGCATCATCCCCGGATACTGTTTTTGGATGAACCGACGCTGGGCCTCGACGCGCAAACCAGGAACCTGTTGTGGAATTATATTCAAAGGCTGAACGAACAGGAGGGTATGACCATTTTCTTTACCACGCACTACCTGGCGGAGGCAGAGGCCGTAGCAGGGCGTATTGCCATCATTGATCACGGAAAGATCGTAAGCATGGGCACAGCGGACATGCTGAAGGAACAGACAGGCACGGAAACGCTGGAGAAAGCCTACCTGGAACTGACAGGTAAGGCAGTGCGGGATGAAACCCTCAGCAGCGCCGACAGCAAAAAGGAAATGATTCGTCGCGTACTGAACAATCGATAACAACCAAAAATAAAATTATGGGAACGATCTATATTTTATGGCTTAGGCAAATGAAAAAATACCGGCGCTCTGGCATACGGATGATGCTCAGCATTGTGCAACCACTGGTCTATTTCCTGGCGCTGGGATACGGTTTCAATTCCATTTTTCAGCAGGCGGGAAGAGGCAGCTATATTCAATTTATCGTGCCGGGTGTCATTGCACAAACCATTTTGTTCACTTCCATTTTCTGGGGTGCCAACATCATCTTCGATAAACAATTTGGATTCCTCAAAGAAACGCTGGTGGCCCCGGTATCCCGTACAAGGGTCATGATGGGCGGGGCGTTGGGTGGAGCCACCATAGGGGTAATCCAGGGCATTGCACTTTTCGTCATCGCATTAATATTTGGTTTTCGACCATATAACTGGCCGCTCATCCCGCTTTCCATCATTTTTATGACCGTGCTCGCCATGGCCATGGTGAGTTTCAGCTCAGCACTAGGGGCCGTTGTGAATGACATGCCCAGCTTCATGGCTGTCACCAATTTCCTGGTGGTACCGCTTTTCTTTCTGTCGGGCTCTATGTACCCGCTCGACAATATACCGGGCGTGATGAAAGTAATTGCTTATGTCAATCCACTTTCATATGCGGTGGATGCCCTGCGGGGCACGATGATCAACCAGCTGCATTTCGGGCTTGTGACCGATACCATTGTCATGACGGCCACGCTGGCGGCGCTCTTCCTGCTGTCGGTCTATCGATTCAAAAAAATCGAGGCGTGAGATGCGGCGGTGGAGCGAAAGGCGTCCTTGTCAGCGATCCATACCGTTGTTGTCAATGGCCCGCAACATCTGGTTATAGCGAAGTCCGCGCGAGAGGGAAGTAACGGCCCTGGCTATGCGCTTTGCGCGTGTGGACGCCGTTTTGGCATTCTCTATCCAACGGCTGTAATAAAGACGGTGTGAACCGGGCAATTTGTTGAAGTTTTGCAGGGCCCTGGGTTCATCGGCCAAGCATTCCAGGAGTTCGGGGCAAAGGGCGATCTTTTTTTCATCCACCTCCAGTTGAACGGAGAGGGTAGCACCCCTTCCTTTTCGGATCTGCTTGCGCATGGCTGCATTCAACGCCATGATAAAGTTGCCGCCACCCATCGGAAGCAGTGCAACACCGGAAATTTGCTGTTGGTCAAGCTTCCCCTTTACCCTAAATGATTTTTTGTTACCGGGTTTGAGCCGTTGGGCGATGTCGACGGGGATCTCGATATAGGACCATCCCGTCTTTTCGCCTTGTTCGGCAAATTGCAATATGGTAGTGGAAAATCGAATCAAAATCCATCCTCCCCAGACGATGAACCGGATTGCATGATACTGGTATCATTCCGTGGTGAAGACACCGTTTCGCCCAGGTTAAAAATAACAAAAAAAGGGAATTTCTTATGCGTAGCGAAGCTCCTCTTCGATCAACTCGTGGAAAACCCGCTCGTTTTCACGGATCCAATTCGGCAACTGGTCTTCGAGTATCTTCCAGTTATCGCCTTCTTTTTTCATCCTGAACATGATCCGGTAGCCGCGGTCATCGCTCACATCCACGGTAAAGAGGGACTCATCGAGCCCATTGATCCTCCTGAAATTGAACTCTTTCAAACGGCCGTCGGCCTTAACCAGCTTTGAAAATTGAATGTTCCGGTTGAATTGGATCAGCATAACAAGGTCATTTCGTTCTGTCAGCAGCAATTCCCGTGCTACAATTCCCCAAGGTTTTCCCAATTGCCCGTTTTTTTGTGCACAGGTATAAAATAACAGTCATTAAACCCGTTGATCTTTGTTCAGGTCATATATTTGCGGGGCGGCTGATACCGGCTTCGCTCTTCCGCGTCATTTTGCAGGACCATTGAATAACCTGCTACAGCCAGGAATGAGTGTGAGATCACGGATTATAATGCCTGCCCACAAACCTATTCCGCCATGAAAAAAGTCAGTGATTGATAATGAGCGAACAGATCCTCATCTCCATCTGCATTCCGGCCTACAAGCGAATTGATCATTTAAAGCGTCTGCTGGACTCCATCAGGATCCAGCTCTTTAAAAACTTTGAAGTCATCGTTACGGACGACAGCCCTGCCGGCGAAGTAGGTGTATTGTGTGAACAGTATAAAGAACATTTTCCCCTTATCTATCATCGCAACGCGCATCCCCTGGGTACGCCGGAAAACTGGAATGAATCCATCCGCCGGGCCAACGGGAAATGGATCAAGCTCATGCACGACGACGACTGGTTTACCGCTGAAGACAGTCTCGGTGTCTTTGCGGACACCGCAACCGCCCATCCCTCCGCGTCGTTCATTTTTTCCGCCTATCGCAATGTATCGCTGGAGACTGAAAAAACAGAAGACATTTTTGTCGACAACTTTCGTTTGAAGATGCTGTGTAAAAACCCTGCCAGCCTGGTATCCCGGAATGTGATCGGCCCACCCAGTGTTATCCTGCATAAGAACGACCGCAGGGCATTGTACGATAATAAATTGAAATGGCTCGTGGACATCGACTTCTATATGCGCTCGCTGGCAGGACGCAAGCCGGTTTATATAGATCGCATTTTGGTGAACGTTGGAACCGGTGAGTTCCAGGTAACAACCGATTGCTTTCGCCTTCGGCCTGTGGAGATCCCTGAAAACTTTTACCTGCTCAATAAGACCGGTA
>DATJYH010000473.1:0-12839 GCA_035499675.1 Puia sp. | reverse complement strand
TGCGACATCGCGCCCGACTACAAAACCGCCCTGGAAAAGGTGGACACGTTGGACTATGATTGCATCCTGCTGGACATTACCCTGCCCGATGGCAATGGGTTGAATGTGCTCAGGGAATTAAAGACGAATAAAAAAACGGATGGGGTGATCATCGTGTCTGCAAAAAATTCCATCGAAGACAGGATACAGGGTCTGAACCTTGGCGCGGATGATTATCTTCCCAAGCCTTTTCATCTGTCGGAACTGGGGGCCCGGATCGCCGCGGTGATCCGACGTCGACGTTTTGGCGGAAACAGCATCCTCCAACTGAACGAACTCAGCATCGACACACTCGAAAAAAAAGTAGTGGTCAGGGATAAAACGGTTGAGCTTACAAAAAAGGAATACGACCTGCTGCTCTATCTCGTGTCCAATAAAAACCGCGTGATCTCCAAAAACGCCATCGCGGAACACCTGTCGGGCGAAGAGGCGGAAACCTTTGACAATTTCGATTTCCTGTATGCACATATTAAGAACCTGAAAAAAAAGCTGACGATGGCAGGCTGCGAAGATTATATCAAAACGGTATACGGCATGGGATATAAATTTGACATCAACGCATGAAGCTGCTGAACAAAACCATACGGTCCTATATTTTATATTCGTCCTGCACCCTCGTGTTGTCGGTGCCGTTGTTTTATTTTGTGATCCAGCGGATCGTATCCAGGAACATCGACGAGGGGCTGATTGCACAAAAGGAGCAGTTGGTTGCCAAGCTGGACCGCATCATCCCCCTGAATCCCTTCGACTGGTTACAGGAATTTGAACCGGACATACGGCTTACCCCCCTGCAGGAATTCCGGCAATATGATATCCTGTATACTACTACCCTGTTTGATAAAAGAACCGATAAGATCATCCCTTACCGGGTGCTCGAGAGCAATGTGCTGGTGCGGGGCATTCCGTACAATATTCAATTGAGGAGCTCGCTGCTGAACAATGATGACCTGATCAGGAGCATCGTGCTGGTGCAGACACTCCTCATCCTCCTGGTCGGCGCCGGGCTGCTGCTTATCAACCGGGCCCTTTCTAAAAAAACCTGGAAACCTTTTTATCGGACCCTTCAAATATTGAATGACTATAAAATTGAGCGTGGCGAACAACTTGATTTCGGGAAAACGGATATCGATGAATTCGCCAGCCTGAACAATACCATCACGACACTGACCAGCCGAAACCGGCAGGCCTACCAGGCCCAGAAGGAATTCACCGAGAACGCATCGCACGAAATGCAAACCCCGCTGGCCGTTATCCAGGGTAAGACCGAGTTACTGATGCAAACCACGCCGCTTACCGAGGAACAGGCAGAACTGATCAGCGATCTTACCGCTGCGGCGCAGCGCATGAACCGGTTAAACAAAAGCCTGTTGCTGCTTTCGAGGATCGAAAACCAGCAATTCACGGAGACCGAGCCGGTGGACCTCGCCGCGATGCTCCGCCATGTTTTAACACAATACAGTGAATCAATCCATCAAAAACAATTGCAGGTCCTCGTGAACGACTCCACAGCGGTAACCTTGCAAATCAATAAGACCCTTCTCGAAACGATGCTTGGAAATTTATTATCCAATGCCATCCGGCACAATATACCGGGCGGAAAAATTGATATCCACCTCGGCACTACCTCCCTGCTGATTCAAAATACCGGTCGCAGCACAGCGCTTGACAGTGAAAAACTATTCAGGCGTTTTCAGAAACAGGGTGGCGATCCCGACAGTACCGGGCTGGGGTTGGAAATCGTAAAAAAAATCTGCGATCTCAACGGATACCGTATCCGTTATTCCTTTGAGAACGGCCTACACTGTTTCCTGATCAGCTTTTAATGACTCTTGTTTCATCCTCATCCAGCCAAGAAAACGTTAAACAACCGGTTTAACATTTCTTTTCCCCTTTTGTACACAGTTCCCCGCCGGTTTCTACAGAAAAAATTCAGAATCGCTCTTAAAAATTACATCTGGAAATAAAACATCCCATTATGAACAGTAAAATTAAAAATGCCGTCCTTGTCCTGAGTGGTGTTGCTCTGGCCGGGGGGCTGGCATTGTATGCCAATGAAACCAGGTCTTACAACAACGTATTGCAAGGCGACAAAACAACACCGATCCTCAGAACCTCTTATACAGGAACGGAGATACAGCCTGTGGATTTTGAAAAGGCTGCGGAGACCGCGGTGCCTTCCGTGGTGCATATCAAGACCGTTACCAAATTCAAACAAACGGCCGGAGATGACCAGTCCCGGCAAATGCCTTTTGGAGGAAACCCGTTTGGTGACGGAGATGATTTCTTCCGAAAATTCTTCGGAGACCCCGGCCGCGCGTTCCAGGCTCCTGACCAGCGGGCTTCCGGCTCCGGCGTAATCATCAGTTCCGATGGTTACATTGTAACCAACAACCACGTGGTGGAAGGCGCCAGCGAAATCACCGTTACATTGAATGACCGCAAGAATTATAAGGCGAAAGTTATTGGTACGGATCCCAACACCGACTTAGCCGTGATCAAGATCGATGGGAAGAATCTACCGGTGATGCCTATTGGAAATTCAGATGACGTAAAACTGGGCCAATGGGTGTTGGCCATCGGCTATCCGCTGAACCTGGATGTAACCGTTACACAGGGTATTGTGAGTGCCAAGTCAAGAAACATCGGCATCAACAAAGCGGCCGCCCCGGTGGAAGCTTTTATCCAAACAGATGCCGCCGTTAATCCCGGCAGCAGTGGCGGGGCCCTGGTGAATACCAATGGAGAACTGGTAGCCATCAACGCAGCCATTGCCTCCCCCACGGGTTCGTTTGCGGGGTATGCCTATTCCATTCCTTCCAATTTGATGAAGAAGGTGGTGGCCGATATCATGAAGTATGGGACCGTTCAACGCGGTTACCTGGGTATCAGCATGGCGCCTGAAAACCTGGATGATGCGAAGAAAAAAGAGCTGGGCATCAACGATGATCTCAATGCCGTATGGATTATGGAAGTGGATCCGAAAGGAGCCGCTGCAGAAGCTGGTATCAGGAAGGGAGATGCCATCACCAAGATCAATGATGCAACCGTAACTACCGATGCGCAGCTGGCAGAGATCATTGCCCGGCAGAAACCCGGCGACAAGCTCAGGGTAAGTTTTGTACGGAATGGACAGGAAAAGACCGTTACGGTGGAACTCAAAAACAAATTGGGAACGTTCGCAAGCGTACAGTCGGCTGCTGTGGAATCACTGGGTGCGGAATTTTCGACACTCAGTAAGGAAGATGCTTCCAGGCTGGGTATCGATGGCGGCGTGGTCGTCAACAATATTCACGACGGCGTCATCAGCAGCCAGACCAATATGCGCCCCGGATTTGTGATCACGAAGATCGGCGGTACCAGGGTAAGGTCGGTGGATGAACTGAAAGATGCTGTTGGTCAGCAAAAAAATAATTTCCAGATCGAAGGCATGTATCCCGACAGCCACGAGGTTTATTACTACGGGATCAATGATTTCAAAAAATAATCAGGCTTGGTTTGGTGGTATATGCGGGCCGCTTCCTTCGGGAGCGGCCTTTTTTTATGGAGGTTTAATAGCGCACCGTTGTATTGAAACCCCGCAGAGAAGATTTTGAACCGCACTTCAAAGAAGATCAAACAGCCCCCTTATATTTACAGCCCAACCCTTCAACAAAGCTGCTGTATGCATTCAAAGTCAAACAGTCTTTTTCAACTGGCCGTCATCGTAAGCGCCATGGGATTTTTTGTGGATGTATACGATCTGCTCCTGTTTGGCATCATCCGTAAACCGAGCCTGAGTGCGTTGGGACTTGGTCCCGCCGACGTTCTTTCAAAAGGTGAACTGATCCTGAGCGTGCAGATGACCGGACTGCTGGCAGGCGGCATCATATGGGGTATCCTGGGAGATAAGAAAGGACGATTGAGCGTATTGTTTGCGTCGATACTCCTGTATTCCATTGCCAATATCCTGAACGGCATGGTGGCGACGATCCCGCAATATATTTTGTTGCGGTTTATAGCTGGCGTGGGACTGGCGGGAGAACTGGGGGCGGGTATTACCCTGGTCAGCGAGCTGCTGCCAAAGGAGAAAAGGGGGATCGCCTCGGCCATGATCGCCTCCTTCGGGATCTTTGGGGCAGTTACAGCCTTCCTGCTGAACCGGATCTTTGACTGGCGTGCCTGTTATTATATCGGGGGCGGACTGGGGCTTTGCCTGCTTTTATTACGGGTATCCGTACACGAAAGTGGCCTCTACAACCAGGTAAAGCACAGCGATGTGCAGCGGGGCAATTTCCTGATGTTTTTTAACAACCGGCGGCGGCTGGGTCGTTACCTGCGATGTATCCTCGTGGGTTTGCCCGCCTGGTATGTGATCGGCGTTCTCGTTACATTTGCCGACCAGTTTGGGAAGGAATTCAATATCCCGGACATCGACCCCGGGAAAGCCATCATGTACCTGTACATGGCCATCGCATTTGGCGATATGAGCGTGGGACTTCTCAGCCAGGGATTAAAGAGCCGTAAAAAGGCCCTGCTTATTTTCTATGGGATCAGCATCCTCTTCACCACTATTTATTTTCTGCAACAAGGTGGAAATGCCCGCAATTTTTATCTGATCTGTGCCGGGCTGGGTTATGGCACGGGTTTCACCGTGGTATACATCACCATGAGCGCCGAACAATTTGGTACCAACCTCCGGGCATCCGCGGCCATCAGTGTCCCGAACATGGTCAGAGGTTCACTGCCGCTCATCATCCTGCTTTTTAAATTCACCCGCTCTTTTTTTGGAAGCTATGTAACCGGGGGATGGGTTACCGGCGCGGTTCTTTTTGCCATTGGCCTGGTGGCGGCCTGGTTTACAGAGGAAACTTTTGGTAAAGACCTTGATTTTGTGGAGGCCTGAAATAGGCGGCCGGCTCTCAAAGTCTGCTTTGAACCCTTTACCGAAATCAACCTAAACCATCCTGGCTGCCTACAGGTTTCCACTTAGCCATCCGTTGATTCAACCGAAACAGCGCATACTCCCGCAAAATGCCGTCGCGAATACTATGTTTCCCGCGGGTGATTGTATATATTTAAGCACCAAACTGCTGCCTATGGATTTATTTACCCGGCTGTCCCATGGATGGGCCCTTTCGTTACAGAGTTTCAAAGTGCTGCGACACAACAGACAGCTGATCCTCTTTCCCCTGCTGTCGGGACTTAGCATCACGGTTGTTCTCTTATTTTTTGTAATGGGCACCATCGCCGCAGCGGGATGGGATCCGGACATAATAGCATTCCAGGGTCATTTTACCGGGTATATCTTCGCCTTCCTGTTCTACCTCATCAATTATTTCGTGGTCGTTTTTTTCAACGCAGCCCTGATGTACTGCAGCGGGCAGTATTTTAAAGGCGAACAGGTTTCGGTAAAAGCGGGTCTGCATTTTGCCGCCGGCAGGATAAAACCCATTTTCTCCTGGGCGCTGTTTGCCGCAACGGTCGGCACGCTGCTCCGGATCATACAGGACAATGTGGGTTTTGTCGGAAAGATCATTACAGCGATTACCGGGATCGTCTGGAGCGCCGCCACTTTTTTTGTGGTGCCGGTGATCGCCTATGAAGGGCTCGGGCCTGTAGACGCATGTAAAAGATCAGCCAGGCTCATGCGCGAAAAATGGGGAGAAAGCCTGGGAGCAGGTTTTAGTTTTTTCCTGATTCAACTGGTCCTGGTATTGGTGATCGGGGGCGGCTTTTTTGTTGTCGGCCTTTTATTGCATCCTCTTGCGGGGATCATACTCGGGTGCCTCGCCCTCCTGTTAACCATCGCTGTGATCAGCGCCACCAGGGCCATTTTTATAAGCGCCGTATACTACGACGTTATCGGCGACCCGGTCAAACATTTCAATGAGAAATTCGCCGATCGTCTTTTTGAATCAAAATAAATACAGCCGGGAAGCTACCTGATTTCACTCAAATTCGCCGGACAAGGCAGCGCCCTCTCATTTCCCGGTGATCATTTCCTCTTCACTCCGCAGCATTGCAACCTGAGAAAGTTTTCTGTGTTGTCATCCGGTTTGGACATCTTATCGTTATATTTTAAATTGTAGATGGCATGACTGAAAACAGCCTCCCTGAAGTTTGGTTGCGTGGTGCCATTCCAGGTATACCTCCGTTGTTACAGCCGGTGAGCCACGCGTTGCTGCAGGCTGCAGAGGAAGTGCGTTCCATCATGAGCAACTTCCCGGAAGAAAAATTATGGGAAAGACCCGCGGGACTCGCCTCCGCTGCCTTTCACCTGCAGCATTTGCCGGGTGTGTTGGACAGACTGTTCACCTATGCCCGTGGAGAAATGCTCAACCCGGAGCAACTGAAAAAGCTGGCGGAAGAGGGAATGATGAACCGGGACGATACTGTCCATGGCCTCGTGGATGCTTTCGGCGTACAGGTGGGTAAAGCACTGGACCAGTTGAGAGCAACAGATGAGGCAACGTTGATTGACTACAGGGAGGTAGGGAGAAAACGATTGCCTTCCACCGTACTGGGTCTGTTGGTACATGCCGCGGAACATACGCAGCGACATGTGGGGCAGCTTCTTGTTACGGCAAGGATATTGCGATTTGATTACTGAAATCTGTTTTGATCATTACAAACATTGTCCATGAAGGAAAAAATACTGATTACCCGTCCCATTTTTGAAGATGTGGTAAAATACCTCGAAGGATATTTTGAGATCGAGCTCAACCGGGGACCAAAATATTCAGCGGACCAGCTGGCAGAAGCACTTCGTGGAAAGGATGCCGTACTGGTAGCGGGCGGGGAAAAAATTGATGCCGATCTGCTGACAAAAGTCCACGATCTAAAAGCGGTGTGTGTTACCGCGGCAGGGTACAACAATATCGATGTGGAAGCGCTTAGCAGGGCTGGCATCGTTGCCACAAATTCCCCGGGACCCGCGGATGAAACGGTGGCCGATTTTGCGTGGGGCCTGATGATTGCCGTGGCGCGACGACTTGTCGAGGCGGAACATTGGGTGAAGGAAGGCCAATGGAAGGCAAGTGCGGGCAGCCGGTTTTTTGGGACCGATGTATATGGAAAAACCCTGGGCATTATTGGCATGGGACGCATCGGGCGGGCCATTGCGCGAAGGGCTGTTGGTTTCCGTATGCGGACACTGTATCATAATCGCCGGCAGTTGGAAAAGGAACTGGAACAGGAGTGCAAGGCGAGCTTTGTTTCAAAAGAAGCGTTACTTACCGAATCGGATTTCGTCATACTTTCTTTGCCTTTCACAAAAGAAAACCGACACATCATTGCTGCGGAAGACCTGGCACAGATGAAACCGACAGCATTCCTGGTCAATATTGCCCGGGGAGGATTGATTGATGAAGCCGCCCTGGCAGCAGCGCTGCAACAAAATCAAATTGCCGGGGCGGGACTGGATGTTTTTGAGCAGGAGCCGGTCATTTACCCCGCATTAATGGGTCTGCCGAATGTGGTACTTTGTCCGCATATCGCGGGTGCTACGGAAAAAGCACAGCATGGGTTGGTTATGATGGGAGCCGAAAACCTGGTAGCAGCCCTCGGCCATGGGCCGCACGCTTTTGATCCGCCGGGCATATTGAACCCGGTGGTTCTTAAAAAATAAAATCTTCCGGTCTCACTTCCATCCGCCGCCGAGGGAGCGATACAATTCAACAAAGGAATTCAGGTGCTGTCTTTTGAGGTCAACCGTTTCCAGTTCGCTTTGCAGCGCCGCGCCCTGCGCCGTGAGCACTTCGAGGTAATTGGCCATCCCGCTTTTGAAAAGCAGGCCCGCATTTCGCGTGGCCAGTTGAAGCGTATCGGTACGCTCCGATGCGATCACCCTTTGTTCTTTTAATTTCTCCAGTTTGACCAATGCATTCGAAACCTCACCCACTGCATTGAGTACAGATTGCCGGAACCTGATCACCGATTTTTCTCTTTCCAGCATGGCCAGTTCATATTGTGTTTTCAGCTGTTTCCGTTGAAATATCGGCTGTGTGAGTCCGCCCGCTGCCATTCCGAAAAGCGAGGCCGGGACGCTGAACCAATTAGCAAACTGAAATGAATTGACCCCCGCATTGGCGGTGATGACCAGGGAGGGATACATATTTGCCTTCGCCACGCCTACCCTCGCATTGGCTGCCTGCAGGGCAAATTCCATGGCCTGTACATCCGGGCGCTGGCCCAGCAGGCTGGCCGGCACACCGGCAGAAAAACGCTCGGGTACATCGAGGTTGTCGATCGACATATTTCGGTTAATCGACGACGGCAGTTCGCCGGCGAGTATGCGTAGCGCATTTTCCTGGATCTGGATGCTTTGTTCCAGTTGGGGCACCAGCAGGGCAGCCGTATGTCGCTGGGCGTCTGCCTGCTCAATGGCCAGCGCGGTCACCTGTCCCGCGTCGTACTGCAGGCGGATGATGCGCAGCGTGCTGTCGTTCAGCATCACGTTTTTCCTGGCCACTGCCAACTGATCATCCAGCATGAGGAGGTTGTAAAATCCCTGCGCCACATCCGAAACCAGCTGGGTTTGAACCGCTTTGCGGGCTTCGGTGGTTTGCAGGTAGTCCGCCAGCGCTGCCTCTTTCCGGCTCCGGATCTTTCCCCAGATGTCCGCTTCCCAGGTTAAGCCGATGTTGGCATTATAGTCTTCCACATGGCTGGTCCCCAAAAACTGTTGTGCGCTGATGCCGTTCAGGCTGTTGTCCGACGACCTTGTGCTGGAAGCAGTGGCCTGGAATACTATATCGGGCAATTGCCCCAATTTCGCCTGTTGCAGCGTTAATCGTGCGCTCTCCATGTTCCGGATGGCCAGTTGCAGGTCATAATTTTTTGCGATGGCGCTGTCAATGAGCTCCTCTAATTCCGGATAAGCAAAAAAGATCTTCCATGGAGTGGCGGCGATGCCTGCTGAATCGGCCGTTTCGGGGGCACCCCGGTATTGCGTGGGGAGTTCAGTGGCCGGTCGCTTGTATTCTTTCCCCACCTGGCAGCCGGTGCCCATACCGTACAGGAATAACAGGAATATATAAACGATAATCAGGTGGTGGTGCTTCGTGACGGATTTCATGACGCTGTGCGGATGATTGTGTTAAGAAGGTTCATGTACCGCCGCCGGCTCCATCCGGCCCCTGGCGCCTGCACCCGGTTTACGGGCGCTGATCTTTTCCTGGAGGTACTGGAACATGATGAATAAAACGGGAATCACAAACAAGCCGAGCATTACGCCCGACAACATGCCACCGGCAGTCCCGATGCTGATGGAATGATTGCCCTGCGCGGAAGCGCCCTGTACATACATCAGGGGGATCAGCCCGGCGATAAAGGCGAATGAGGTCATGAGGATGGGCCTCAACCGCAGTTTGGCTGCTTCCATGGCGGAGGCCAGCAGTGTATGACCGGCCCTCCTGCGTTGCAGCGCGTATTCTACAATCAGGATCGCATTCTTGGCGAGCAGGCCTATGAGCATGATGAGACCTACCTGCACATAAATATTGTTGTCGATCCCCGCCAGCCGGATGGCCACAAACACACCCGCAATGCCGGTGGGAATGGATAAAATGACACAGAGCGGCAGCATATAACTCTCATATTGGGCGGACAACAGAAAGTAGACAAACAATATCGATAATCCGAAGATCAGCAGCATCTGGTTTCCTGACTCTTTTTCTTCCTTGCTCAACCCGGTCCATTCAAAACTATATCCCTGGGGCAGGTTCCTGGCGGCGACTCTTTCCACTGCCTTCATAGCGTCGCCCGTGCTATAGCCCTGCGCGGGTGTGGCGTTTATACTGATGGCATTAAAAAGATTATATCGGTCGATGGATTCGGGTCCATATACCCGGTTCAGTTTCACCAGGGTATTCACCGGGACCATTTGCCCGGATTGGTTCCTGACAAAGACAGCATCAATGGTGGAGGGATCGCTGCGGTAGGGAATGTCGGCCTGCACAAAAACTCGGTAATACTTGCCAAACCGGTTAAAGTCTGTGGCCTGCATGCTTCCGTAATAAGCCTGGAGTGTCGTCATCAGGTCGCGTATACTCACGCCCAGCTGTTTGGCTTTAACGTCATCCACTTCCATTTCAAGCTGCGGGAAATCCGCTTTAAAGAGGGTAAAGGCCGTTCCAATTTCTTTCTCTTTGGTAAGCGCGGCCAGGAATCCGTTAGCCGTTTCGCTGAATTTCCGGATACTGCCTCCCGTACGGTCCTGCAATACAAACTCCAATCCATTAAATGCACCGAATCCCGGCACCGACGGCATGGTAAACACGCTAAACGTTGCCTCCTTGATGGGTGAAAATTTCTCGCTGAGGTGGGTTACGAGGTTGTTGATATTGCTGACGGCTCCCCGCTCCCGGATGGGTTTCAGGTTGGCAAAGCCCATGGCATAGGCTGAACCGGAGGAGTTGCTGAGCATGTTGAATCCCGAGAAGGTGACCGTGGTCCGGATACCCGGCTCGTCCCGCAACAAGGTATCTGCCCGGCGAAGTACCGACGTGGTCCTGTCCAGCGAAGCACCGGGCGGCAGGGCGGCCATAAACACCACAAAGTTATCGTCCTCATTGGGGATAAAGCCCCGGGGCGTTGATCGCATAAGCCATGCTGTTAGTATAACGATAACGGCCAACATGCCCGCCGTTAGCCAGCGGTGACGCGCCAGGAAACGCACCCCCACCAGGTACCGGTTGGTAGTCGCTGCAAAGCCTGCGTTAAAGGCAGTAAAAAAACGGCCGGCAAAACTTTTACGCGCAGTAATCTTCTCCTTCCCTTCTCCCGCGTGGCTGTTCTTTAAGAGCAGCGCACAGAGTGCGGGACTGAGGGTAAGCGCATTCAACGCCGAGATCAGGATGGCCGTTGCGAGGGTAAATGCAAACTGGCGGTAAAATACGCCAGTAGGACCTTCCATAAAACCAACCGGGACGAAGACGGCCGACATAACGAGCGTGATCGACACGATGGCACCCGTGATCTCCTTCATGGCCGATACGGTGGCTTCCGAAGCAGGCAACCGTGTTCGTTCCATTTTTGTGTGCACGGCTTCCACCACCACAATGGCGTCATCCACCACGATGCCGATGGCCAGCACCAACGCAAAGAGTGTAAGCATATTGATGGAGAACCCCAGCAGATGCAGAAAGAAAAAAGTTCCGATCAACGATACGGGTACCGCAATGGCGGGGATCAATGTAGAGCGGAAATCCTGCAAAAAAAGAAAAACGATGATGAATACCAGGATGAAGGCTTCCAGCAGCGTGCTCTGCACCTGGTGGATCGATGCGTCCAGCTGGTTCTTGGTGCTGTAAATAACGTCGTATTTGATTCCTTTGGGAAAGGATTTGGCGGCCTTTTCCAGCACTTTGAGAATCGCGATCTGTATTTCATTGGCGTTTGAACCGGCTGTCTGGAATATACCCAGGGTGGTCCCATCTCTTCCATCTACCTTATTGTCGCTTGAATAGGAGGATGCACCAAATTCTATACGCGCCAGGTCTTTCAGATACAATACCGACCCATCGGGATTGGAACGAATGACCAGGTTATCGAACTGTTCGGGGGTATTGAGTTTTCCCTTGTATTTGATCACGTACTCCAGCGCCTCTTTGGAGTTCTCTCCAAATTTTCCAGGTGCGGCTTCCAGGCTTTGGTCCTGGATGGCGCCAATCACGTCCTGTGGCGTGAGGTTGTAGGCGGCCAGTTGCTGTGGTTTCAGCCATACGCGTATGGCGTAGTCTTTGGTCCCGAATACCTGCGCGTTCCCTACCCCGGGGATCCTCTTGATCTCCGGGAGCACATTGATCTTTGTGTAGTTCTGAACAAAGGTTTCATTGTATAAACGGTTGTCCTGGCTGTACACATCGATTACCATGATCATGCTGTTCTGCTGTTTGCTGGTGGTGACGCCCGCCTGAACCACTTCAGCAGGAAGAAGACTCGTAACCTGTGCCACGCGGTTTTGTACATTTACCGCCGCCTGGTCAGGATTGGTCCCCAATTTAAAAAATACAGAAATGGAAGCCGATCCGTCATTGCTGGCAGTGGACCGCATATAGGTCATGTTTTCCACCCCATTGATGGCTTCCTCCAAAGGAACGATGACCGAGCGCGTAACCACTTCCGCATTGCCGCCGGGATAAAATGCAAATACCGATACCGTTGGCGGTGCGATATCCGGGTATTGCGTGAGTGGCAGCTTCATGAGCCCGACCAACCCCAGCAGTACCAGGATAACAGATATCACCGTGGCCAGCACGGGCCGCTGTATGATCACTTTTAACATGCTGTATTTTTTATTATGGTGAAGGCCGGCCGGTAAATCCGATTACCTGACCTGCGCACGCTGTCTGCCTTCTTCGGCAACCTGTGGAATAATGATGGTCCCCTCGGCCAGGGTTTCCAGCCCGGCCAGTACGATCCTGTCCCCCGGCTTTACGCCTTCGCGAACGATGTAGTTGTTCCCGGACTTCCCTGTAACAGTAATGGATACCCGCTTAACCCGGTTGCTGTCGGCCAGGGCATATACAAAAATCTTGTCCTGCTGGTCAACGGTGGCGCTCATGGGAAGCAGCATCACTTCGGGAAAGAATTCATCCATCCTGACCTTGCCACTGTTGCCCGAACGCAATAATTTTTCCGGGTTGGGGAAGGTAGCCCGGAGCATGATGGCGCCGGTGGTCTTGTCAAACTGTCCGTTGACAATGTCTACCCTGCCCTTGTGTCCGTACATGCTGCCGTCTGCCAGCAATAACGAAACGGGCCGGAGCAGCCTGATCTTTTCTTCCAGGGAATTTCCCTTGTTGTGGGCATTGAAATAA
>DATJYH010000472.1:0-3793 GCA_035499675.1 Puia sp. | reverse complement strand
CGGGGGGATCATCGGTAAGGGGTTGCTGAAAGGAACACAGACCAGGTATGCCTTTGTACCCGAACAGGGGACCGATTTTATATTTTGCACCATCGGGGAGGGCTTTGGTTTTATCGGGAGCGTTGCTTTCCTGGGGATCTACCTGTTGCTGCTGATGCGGATTGTGACCGTAGCCGAACGACAACGAAGTGTATTCAGCCGTTGTTATGCTTATGGTGTGGCTTCCGTGCTTTTTTTTCACATAGCCATCAATGTGTGTATGACCATCGGTCTTGCACCCGTTATCGGGATTCCCCTGCCCTTTGTTAGCTATGGGGGAACCTCCCTCCTCACCTTCACGGTAATGCTGTTCATTTTGATCAGGTTGGATGCCGACCGCCAGATGGTATTGCGATAGAATACATTTCCGGCAACGGACTTCCACCCGATGCCCTAGATTTGTGCTGTTTTTGGGAGATGTTATTTTTTAACCTTGTCAATTTGCCCCCAGCGGCCAGCACGTAAGTATGAAAATCATTCCCCTGTCGGAAGGCACTTTTACCATCGACCATACCAAGCAGTTTATTCCCTTTGACCTGGTCGCCGACGACCTGCAGCAGCGGGCGACGGGAAGTTTATTGGTGGAGATACAGCCGTTTGTGCTGGTTACTTCCGAGGATGTTCTGTTATTGGATGCGGGTCTTGGGTTTGACGAGGAGGGGATGTTGCAGATTCACCGTAACCTGTTGCGCGTGGGGATTGATCCGGGCCAGGTGACCAAGGTGCTGATCAGCCATTTACACAAGGATCATTCGGGCGGCTTGAGCCGGTTGAATACGGCTACTGGTCACCGTGAGCCGGCATTTCCACGGGCTTTGTATTATGTACAGGAACAGGAACTCGCCTACGCGTTTGAAAAGGGGTTTCCCTCTTATATGACGGAAGAGCTGCAGTGGATGAAAGACTTTGAAAGGCTGGTCCGGCTCAAGGGAAATGGCGTATTGGATGGGTACATCCGTTATGAACTGACGGGAGCGCATTGTCCCTATCACCAGGTGTTCCGCATTGTGGATGGGGGGGAGACGGTTTTTTTCGGAGCCGATGTGGCCCCGCAGTTGCAACAGATGAAAAGTCGTTTTGTGGCGAAGTATGACTTCGACGGGAAAAAAAGCATGGAACTCCGAAAGCTGTGGTGGCAACAGGGTGAGAAAGAAAAATGGACCTTTTTGTTTTATCACGACATCAAAACTCCCATTTACCCGGCACCCTGACGTGGTGCTGGTGGGGACCAAAAAAAGGCCCGCTCTTGAAAGAGCCGGCCGTTGCTAACCTATGAAAAACACCAGATTCAAATATCGTTATTCAGATACTTTCAGGTTAAATTAATCGGTAAACAGGTAAAATATCGGGGTCGATTATTTAATCATGGGTCGCCGGGGTTGCTGCATCATGCGTAGTTGTCTTCTTTGCATTTCCCTTTGAACAAAATTCCCAAACTCTTTTTCTGCGTGGAAAAAGGTATTTGCCTTCTCCGGCGACAAGGCTCTTACAAATTCGCCGTTGTATTTTTTGCGTATGGTCAGGATATTGTCTTCGAGTTCAATTTCCGTTTTTCCGTTCTGGATGGCGGACTGCCTGGCCTGCCTGATCTCTTCAGAATATTGATTATAGATGGGCCAGAAACGCTGTGCTTCTTCCGGCGACAGGTTCAGCTTGCGTGTAAGATATCCGATCTTAAGAGCCTCCAGCTTACTGCCATCCTGGGCCATCCCCGCACAGGCCAGCATCAAAAACATTCCGTATAATAAAAACACTTTCTTCATCGCCGACATCAGTTCGTTTGCAGATCCTTTGGACTAAGTTGATCGCTTGCGTATTGTTCCAGTTCCTTGTCAGACACATCGCTCATCATATCCCTGATATCGTTGTCACTGAGATCGTCAATGCTGGCCACCGTGGTGCCACTGTTAACGGCAGCCGATCCGGTAAATGGGTTTGCATCGGTTTCCATATAATTCAGGATTTCCTGGTCGCTGACCTTAACCAGCCCGGCCGCGGGATCTTCAACACCCGGTTTGGCCCTGTTCACATACAGCAAACTACCGGCAACGACCAGTCCCGCCAGCATCGCGGCGGCAGCATACCGCAGCCACATCCGGCGCGGTTTCATCGTCACGACTTTTGCAGGCTGTTGGTCGGGTTGCACCCGCTGCAAAATTTGTCCCGGTAACTGTTCAAAATAACCGGCGGGGACTGTATAGGGATTTTTTTCTTTCAGATCCGTCAGCAGGGCGGAACCGTCTTCCAACTCATCCCTGACAAAATCAACTGCTTGCATACCCGCCACCAGGTTGCCGGATAATTCATTGAAATAACCGGCCGGCAGGCTGAACGGAGTTTTTTTACCGATACCACCCAACAGCGGTGAAAGGGCCTGCAGTTCTTCGGTGGCCGACCCGGCTTCCATCGCCCGGATGCGCATCATCATTTGCGCGGGAAAATCTTCAAAATATCTGGAGGGAATGTCAAAAAAAAATGTTCTGGGGAACTGACTGAAATAAGGACTGATCCCTTTCAGTTCCTCCCGTACCCCTTTGTCCCGTCCTGCCCTGAGATGGGCGACCAGGCTGTCTGCGAAGTTTTCAAAATATCCGGCAGGGACGGTAAACGGCGCTTCCACCCTGGGAATACCAGCCACCACCGGGCTCAATACCCCCAGTTCATTCACTATGTCAGGTACATTTTTCATCTCAATTTATCAGACCCCTTTTGTTAATCAAAGTTTAATGATTCAGCATGTAGTCTTCAATTTTTTTGACCGCATGGTGATAGGATGCTTTAAGGGCACCTTCGGAGGTTTCCAGCACCCGGCTCATCTCCTCATAGGGCATTTCATCGTAATAACGCAGACTGAACACAACTCGTTGTTTTTCAGGCAGTTGCTGAATTGCCAACTGCAATTTCCACTCCAATTTGCCTGCGTCGAAATATTTATCAGCCTTGATTTTATTGCTCAGGCCGCTCTCCATTTCATCGAGCGAAACGGCGCTTCTTTTCTTCTGTTGCTCAAGGAAACTGAGGCATTCATTGGTAGCGATGCGGTATAGCCAGGTGTATAGTTGGGCATCCTCCCGGAAGTTTTCCAGGCCATTCCAAACACGTATAAAAACATTTTGTAATACGTCATTGCTGTCCTCATGATCGACTACCATTCGCCTGATGTGCCAGTAGAGTCTTTCCTGGTATTTCTTGATAATGTCGGTAAAGGCTTTTTCTTTGGTCGGGGGGTCACGGAAAAGACTTAACAATTCAGTATCGTGAGTGGTGACCGCCATAAGGTTAGCTGTTTTGATCAGGAATATTGGAATATGGACTTGTCATCAACACCATGGTTTAATGGTCTTTTTTCTTTTAACTTTTTCTCGACATAACCTTTTCGGCGGCTTCCACGATGTTTGGAGTATCGAGGCCGT
The DNA here is from genome assembly GCA_035499675.1 of Puia sp. GTDB lineage: Bacteria > Bacteroidota > Bacteroidia > Chitinophagales > Chitinophagaceae > Puia. The sequence goes on along the minus strand of DATJYH010000472.1, from coordinate 341 downwards.
ATTTCTGTAACAGCTGGGTGGGTGTACCACTTTCTCCAAAAGTGTCCCGGGTGCCGACGTATTCGATGGGTATCGGGAAATTTTTTGCAGCAACCTGCGCTATAGTATCGCCCAAACCTCCGATAATATTGTGTTCCTCGGCCGTAACGGCACATCTTGTTTTGCGGATGGATTGCAGTATGGCCTCCGTGTCTACCGGTTTGATGGTGTGAATATTGATGATCTCCACGGAAACGCCTTTTTCCTGCAGGATTTTGCCGGCTTCGATGGCTTTCCATACCATGTGTCCGCAGGCAAAAATGCTGACATCCGTTCCCGCTGCAAAGATTTGTGCCTTTCCT
>DATJYH010000471.1:0-7518 GCA_035499675.1 Puia sp. | reverse complement strand
TCGATGGCGCCATTCCCGAACAAACGGTTAAACAGGTTGTCCCCCACCGTTAGCTTAGGTCTCTGGGATTGCCTGTTGAGTGCACTCAGCATATCCGCGCGCTGGCGGAAATAATCATCTTCCGACTGCTTGGCCTGCAGCCGCATCATTTCATCAAACGTAAGATAGGTGGGTTTGCGAAAATACTTGTCGCCCACTTTTTCGATGATATAGTACTGGTTGGTCTTAAAATCGTATACGATCGAATCCCTGATATTGATGGGATCGCGAAGATTGAAAGGATTTCTGTTGGGGTAGGTCAGCCGGTCGCCGGGGCGGTCCTGGATGGGAAATTTGAGGGTGTCGGTTTTTTTCCTGGTTGTGTCCTGCTGGAAATAGCTGTGGGCCGAAACAGTAGTGCAAAAGCACACCGTAATCGCCAGCAGCATCCCTGTTGCCACGAACATCTGAAACAAATACCGGGTCAAACTTTCCTCAAGAATTAGTTAGGTAGAGATCCGCGCGATAAGCTAAAGGATTTTTAAAACTTTCTTAATGATGTCTTCAATGTTGTCTGACGCCGGCTCCAGATTCACCACCTTTTTCAAGGCAGGTTCCGCCACCGATCTGGCAATTCCGAGAGCCATCAGAGCATTCAACGCGTCCTTCTCCAATGTATTGTCTATCAATGAGGAAATATTTGTTTCGGGTATGTTTTTACCCAGCTTATCCCGGAGTTCGAGGATGATCCTTTCGGCCGATTTTTTCCCGATCCCTTTGATGCTTTCCAACTGCCGGGTATTGCCCTGTAGAATAGCCCGGGCAATTTCGTCGGGTTTCATGGCGGAAAGCATCATCCTGGCCGTGGATGCCCCCACCCCGGATACGCTGATCAACTGGATAAACATGTCCTTTTCCGACTTATCAAAAAAACCATACAGCGTATGAGCATCCTCGCTGATCTTCAGATAGGTCTGCAGGACGCCGTTTTTCAGGGATTGTATTTTCCCATAGGTATGCAGGCTGATTTGTAATTCATACCCTACCCCCCCAACTTCCATATGAACGACGGTAGGCGATTTGTATACAAATTCCCCTTTCAAAAAAGCGATCATGGCTGCGAAAATAGGGTAAATAATGAACCAATAAGGCGCTCTGCCCTGCCCCATAAAGCGAAATAAAGATTCTGATGTATTTTTACGCCACTTTTGATGAAAAATTAAAAACCGATTGAAACCCATTTTTTCAGAATGAGTAAGAAAATCAGTGCAGCCATCACTGCCGTTGGAGGATATGTACCCGAAAACAAACTGACCAACGCAGACCTGGAAAAAATTGTCGACACCAACGATGAATGGATCAGGACCAGGACAGGAATCGTGGAAAGACGAATCCTGAATGAGCCCGGCAAGGCCACCTCAGACCTCTGTGCACCCGCGGTGCTGGAGCTATGCAAAAAAAGAAAGATCAGCCCGGAAGAAATCGACTGCATCGTGGTGGGCACGGTTACACCGGATATGTTCTTCCCTTCTACCGCAAATCTTGTGTGCGACAAGGTAGGGGCAAAGAATGCCTGGGGTTTTGACCTGGCGGCAGCCTGCTCCGGGTTTCTATACAGCCTCACCACCGGCGCCGCACTGATAGAAAGCGGGCGTTGTAACAAAGTGGTGGTGGTAGGGTCCGATAAAATGAGTGCCATCGTGGATTACAGCGACCGGAGCACCTGTATCATTTTCGGTGATGGCGCCGGGGCCGTTTTGCTTGAACCTAACAGTGATGGATATGGTATCCAGGACAGCATTTTAAGAAGCGATGGCAGCGGAAAAACACATCTTCATATGAAAGCGGGAGGTTCCTTAAAGCCTTCTTCCTTCGAAACCGTGGCCAACAAGGAACATTTTATTTACCAGGAGGGACAGGCCGTGTTCAAATTTGCCGTCAAGGGAATGGCGGATGTGAGCGCGGAATTGTTGGAGCGCAACAAACTGACGGGTGAAGACATCGCCTGGCTGGTACCGCACCAGGCCAATAAACGCATCATCGATGCCACGGCAAAACGCATGGGTCTCACTCCGGAAAAAGTGATGATCAACATTGACCGGTATGGCAATACCACCGCGGCCACCATTCCACTCTGCCTCTGGGAATGGGAAAGTAAATTGAAAAAAGGCGACAACCTGGTCCTCGCAGCCTTTGGCGGTGGCTTTACCTGGGGAGCTACATTGGTGAAATGGGCCTATTGATGAATTTAATTCGAATTCGGTGTTTCAGTGGCGGATTTTATTCCGGCTGCTGTCTCACCAGCCGGAATAAATAAATAGGTAGTTGGGTGGGGACAGCAACCGCGGTTCAAATTTTTTTGTGCCTCAGTGGCCAACTCTCTATCGCCTCATCCTCACCCAAACAATAAAGTCCGTTTGCGGAATGGTTTCTATTCCAATCTGCCGCAACATCGTTACCAGCTGACCCCGATGATACGTGGCATGATTGAAAAGATGCATCAACAGTTGATAGTAAGGTTCATGATAACTGTCGCCCTTTAAATTTTTATAATGCAGCTCTTCCTGCAGCGATGGTTCAGGAAAGGCTTCCACCCAGCCAAGCCAGGCCCGGTCCTGGGTCATCAGCCCATCGGCCAGCGCCTCCATCGATAAACTGCCGGGTTCCCCCGGTCCGTTCATGACGGCCACCCCTGGAAATCTTTTCCACCAGGTGTGCTCGGCATTCCAAACATGCCATACCGTTTTGTACAGGCTGTTGAAACTGCTCGCCACCTCCCGTTGTTGCTGCTCGGGGCTGAGGGTGAGGATGAGCGACAATATACGTTCATTTGCCCAGGCACTGTAGCTGCCATATTGTAAGAGCATCTCCTTCATAAAAAATATTGATTTACATTTAGACTCTCTTTGTCAAAATTAACAGATACAGCTTACACATGCAGGATAAGAAATTGTCATTAACAGGGATCAGCTCCGTCGCGATGCACACGGCCGACAATCAACATGCAGAATATTCCCATGTTCCACCCATCTATGCCACTTCCACATTTACATTCGACAATGCGCAACAGGGCATGGAAAGATTTGCGGGCAAGGAAAAAGAAAACATCTACAGCCGCTGGGGCAACCCCACGTTCAAAGTAGCCGAACAAACCCTCGCCGCGCTGGAAGCATTTGGATTAAAAGACCATGAGGGCAGGCCGTTGGCCCTGAAAGCGCTCCTGCATGCAAGCGGACAGGCTGCGATGAGCACATTGTTCATGAGCAACCTGAAAGCCGGCGATTCCATCCTCTCCCATTATTCCCTGTATGGAGGCACTTATGAGCTGATGCACAAAGTCCTTGCCGATAACGGCATCAACCCCGTGATCGTCGACATGCGTCACCTCAACCTGGTGGAAGAAGCCATCAAAAAAAATCCTGCACTCCGGCTCATTCATCTTGAAACACCCGCCAACCCCACCATTCAGTGTGTGGACATTGACGCCATTACCAAACTGGCAAAACTATACGGCATCACGGTGTCGGTCGATAATACTTTTGCCACACCCTACCTGCAGCAACCCTTCCGGTACGGGGTGGATTTTGTTTTTCATTCCACCACCAAGTTTTTAAATGGACATGGAACCGCCATCGGGGGCGTATTGATTGGAAAAGACATCGAGTTCATGAAAACAAAGGCCTGGAAATGGCATGCCCTGCTTGGTGGCAATGCGAACCCCTTTGATGCCTATCTGTTGATAAATGGCATGAAAACGCTGGAAGTAAGAATGGAACGGCATTGCGCCAATGCCATGGAAGTGGCCGCTTTTTTGTCGGCGCATAAGGCGGTGGCCCATGTAAACTATACAGGTTTGCATGACCACCCGGATCACAAACTGGCCCTGCGACAAATGAAACACCCAGGCCCCATGATGAGCTTTGAATTAAAGGGCGGACTGGATGCGGGCAAACGTTTCATCGATAAATTACAGATGTGCGTAAGAGCCGTATCGCTGGGCACCATCGATACGTTGCTATCCCATCCCGCAAGCATGACCCATTACAGCGTTCCGCGCGAAGAACGCCTGCGATTTGGTATTTCGGATGGCCTAATCCGCATGAGCGTGGGCATGGAAAATATCGCGGATATCCTGGCCGACCTAGAGCAGGCATTGTCCTGATCCGCCGCGGCGGACGCCTGTATCGTTTTGTTTCCTAATTTTATCATCACCCAAAATGATCTTCTTATCAAAACCACTGCTATGAATGCAAAGCGTTTCCTGTACTACACCCTGACCTTTATTTGCTCTTATTCCGCCCCGGCCCAGGATCACCCGGCTGACAAACGATTTGCGGGACTCGATACCGCTTTTGCCCGGGTACTCAAAAACTGGAATGCCGCCGGATTTGCCGTGGCCGTGGTGGAAAAAAACAAGGTTGTCTACTCAAAAGGGTTCGGTTTCCGCAACGTTGAAAAGAAACTTCCTGTTACTCCCAACACCCTTTTCGCTATCGGGTCCTGTACCAAGGCCTTTACCGCATCACTGATCGGTATGCTGCAACAAAATGGAAAAGTAGATCTTGACAAACCCGTGCGAAATTATTTACCGGAACTAAAGTTTTTCAGGGATGAAATGAATGATCATATTACGCTGCGTGATATGATGTGTCACCGAACGGGCCTGCCCCGGCATGATTTTTCCTGGTACTTTTTCCCTTCTTCCTCACGCGACAGTCTCATTCAGCGCATACAATACATGGAACCTTCTGCAGGTCTGCGGGAGAAATGGCAGTACAACAATTTTATGTTCCTGGCACAGGGCGTGGTGGTGGAGAAACTCAGCGGCAAAAGCTGGGAAAGCAATGTACGTGAAAAGATCTTTGCCCCGCTGGGCATGACGCATTCCGTTTTTTCGATTGAAGACCTCGAAAAAAGCGATGATGCCGCCACCGGCTATGGACTGAAGAAAGACAGCATCCTCAAAAAAACGGAATATTATCATATCGATGCCATGGGCCCCGCCGGGAGCATCAACAGCTCGGTAACAGACATGTCAAACTGGGTGATCACCTGGATCAACGGCGGCAAATACATGGGAAAAGAAATCATTCCCGCTTCCTATCTCAGCGAAGCCATCAGTTCGCAGATGGTGGCGGGCAGCGGATTTCCGGATAAGGATCGCCGTGACATCATTTTTTCTAACTATGGTTTTGGATGGTTCCTGGCCTCCTACCGCGGACATTACCGCGTGGAACACGGTGGCAACATCGATGGTTTCTCGGCAAGCACCTGTTTCTTTCCGGCCGACAGCATCGGGATCATCGTCCTCAGCAACCAGGAAGCCTCCACGGTTCCGTCGATCGTAAGAAACCTGATCGCCGACCGGATGCTTGGCCTTAAATATTCAGACTGGAACAGCGATCTGAAGAATGCCGTCAACAAGGAAAAAGCCGCCGCTAAGGACATTGAAAAATCCGCAAGTACCGGCAACCGTAAAACAAATGCCCCGCCCACCCATAACCTGTCGGACTATGCAGGATTGTATTCCAATCCCGGGTATGGCACGATTGAAGTGAGTCGCACGGCTGACTCCCTGTTTGCCCGTGTAGGCTCACATACCTGGTGGCTGCGGCACCAACAATACGACATTTTTGAGCCCTTTGATAAAGACGCAAAAGACGGTATCGATACATCTGACAAAAGCAGTCCCATCCAGTTCCAGATGAATACCAGCGGTGATATTGAATCAGCGCTGCTTAATTTGGAACCGAGTGTAAAGCCGTTGGTATTTTCCCGGACAGCCAAACCAAAAGAAATATCCAGGGACAGTCTCCAGGCCTTTGCAGGTGAGTATACGCTTGGGCCCACTACGATCAAAGTGTATATAAAAGCTGAAAAGACGCTTTATCTTTTTGTTCCCGGTCAGCCTGAATATGAACTGGTGCCTGTAGATAAAAATAAATTCGACATCAAATCGCTAAACGGGTACAGCATACAGTTTAACAAAAACGAAAAAAACGAAGTAACCGAACTGCTGGCGATTCAGCCCAATGGCACTTTTAAGGCTACCAGGAAAAAATAAGAACATGTCCATTACCATCAGGAGAGCGGTCAGAGAGGATTGCCCGAGATTGCTGGAACTGGTCAGGGAACTGGCCACCTATGAACGGGCGCCACAGGAAGTAACGGTAACCCCGGAACATTTTGCGGAAAGTGGATTTGGCCCGCATCCCGTATGGTGGGCCTTTGTGGCGGAGGGGCCTTCCCCCGACAAAAAAGACCAGGACATGATTCTTGGATTTGCGCTGTATTATATCCGTTATTCCACCTGGAAGGGGCAGCGCATGTACCTCGAAGATATTATTGTGACAGAAGCAGCCCGGGGGCAGGGGGTTGGGCGGCTGTTGATGGACCGGCTGATCATTGAAGCAAAGGAAAAAAAATTCCAGGGCATCGTGTGGCAGGTGCTCGGGTGGAATGAGCCTGCCATCAATTTTTACAAAAAATACCACACCAGCTTTGACCCGGAATGGGTGAATTGCAGCATTGATGTGTAGGAAATATTCCGCGGGCTGAAATCATCGCATATACAGAAGCGCTAGTATGGATCCTAGCTTACGCCATTCACCTCCATTTGTTTGTTGATCTTGACGATCAATCCCTGGAGTACCTTCCCCGGACCAACTTCCGTAAACATGGAGGCGCCATCGGCAATCATCAGTTGAACACTCTGGGTCCAGCGTACGGCGCCAGTCAGCTGGTCGATCAGGTTTTTTTTGATCTCATCCCGGTCGAACACGGCCCGGGCGGTTACATTCTGGTAGATGGAGCAGATGGGATTGTAAAAAGTAGTCTTTTCAATAGCAGCTTTCAGCTCATCGCGGGCAGGTTCCATGAGGGGAGAGTGAAAAGCACCGCCCACAGGGAGGACCAGGGCCCGTTTGGCGCCAGCCGCCTTCATTCGTTCACAGGCGAGCTCCACACCCTTTAAGGATCCGCTGATCACCAGCTGACCCGGGCAGTTGTAGTTGGCAGGTACTACTATTTCGCCGGTCTCGCGCTGCACATCCGCGCAAATCGATTCCACCCTGGCATCCTCCAGTGAAAGCACGGCGGCCATTGTAGAAGGCACTTTTTCGCAGGCCTTTTGCATGGCCGTGGCACGGATAAATACCAGCTGCAATGCATCTTCAAAACTCAACACTCCGTTGGCTACAAGGGCGGAAAACTCACCCAGCGAATGACCGGCCACCATATCGGGTTTGATATTGTCGATGCTTTTGAAGGCGATCACGGAATGGAGGAAAACCGCAGGTTGGGTAACCCGGGTCTGGCGAAGGTCTGCTTCGGTGCCATGAAACATGATGTCGGAAATCCTAAAACCCGCAATTTCATTCGCCTGCTCAAACAACTTCTTTGCAAAAACACTGTTTTCATAATGGCTCTTTCCCATTCCCGGGTACTGAGAACCCTGACCCGGGAAAACATACGCATGCTTCATACTCAATAGGCGTTTACAAAACAAATATGCCACAAAGAGCGGATTCAGCAAAGAAA
>DATJYH010000470.1:0-9080 GCA_035499675.1 Puia sp. | reverse complement strand
AAAGAAATCGGCATCCGAAAAGTACTGGGTGCCAGCGTGGAAAGCATCATCACCTTATTGTCCAGGGACTTCCTGATCCTGGTGGGGCTCGCCATCGTTATTGCCACACCCATTGCCTGGCAAATCATGAACAACTGGTTGCAGGATTTTGCCTACCGCATCGATATCCGCTGGTGGATGTTTGCATTGGCGGGTCTGCTGGCACTTATCATTGCTTTGACCACAGTCTGGTTACAGGCATGGACAGCCGCAAAAGCCAACCCTGTCAACGCGATAAAGAATGAATGAGCCAGACTTAATACGAACCGGTGGGCATAGTTAATCTTCACCAAAACTTTTTCAGCTGGTGAATTTCCCTGATCTCATTTTGATCCAGGGCCGGGTTTATAAAATTCATTAGCCCATCAATTGTGTTAATCTCCCTGGCATCTTTATCCGGCAAAATATTTTTGACTTCATTTAATTCCTTTTGAGTTGTTACCCAGTCTTTGATGATATCAACCGGCTCGATCTCGTCGAACGGAGCAATCATAATAGCCCCGTCACAGAAATCTTTGAATTTGATGCCATTTAACTTGTCAAAAGCGTAGAAGCTATCGTAATCTCTTAGACCAGAAAATAACGGATTGTCTGCATCTATGGCAAATGGTCTTTTCAAACGATCATATAACTGATTGCTTATTCCCTGGAATGGGTAGACAAATTTAATGTCTTTGCTATTCGTTATTTGTTTATAGAACCACCATCTTGGGGGAAATGGCGCAATCAACCAAAGTTGACAAATTTTTTGAGGGTATTCATGAAGTAACCGCTCCCCTGCCCGTCCCTCATTATCTTTTAGAAAAAAAAATTTAGCTGTTTGAAACCTTGTCAGGGAATGCTCCCAACCACAATAAATTAATATCTTTTTGTTTTTCTGAATCACCTCTCTTTTAACAATATCCGGCAAAATATTGTCGAATCTTGTTTTTCTTTCATTCAAACGAACAGTATCTATTGAAGAATCCCAGCGTTTAGGAACATAGGGCTTATTAAGCTGAAGAAACCTTACTTTATCGCTGTCCTGCGGGATGGTTTTGTTCAATTGCCAGATTGCTTTGAATATAACCAGATAATCCTCATAACACCAGCAATAGTTGCTATTTCTCATAATGGCAATCGATTTTGCCCTGTCAAACTCAGCGGCGGTTACAATACTATCAGCATCTTTCTGATAATTTGCAGCGCCAAATTCCCACCCAATTGTTTTAATGCCCTTTGTTTTGCAGAGGTATGGAATTAATGTTTTGAAAAATACCAGGTCTTGCTTCCTTTTGTGAAATTCTCCTAAAAACACTACATCATGTTTGTCAAATTTTTCAGCAACAAACTGTAAAACAGATGAAGTATCTATGTGCGATGAATAAGTGTTAATTTCAGGTTTAGACAATACGAGGTTTGTGTGAAAAATATTCAGATTAAACAGGATATATGCCAACAGCAGACTTATAATAGCCGTGAAAAAGAAGGCCAAAGACTTGAATATTTTTTTAAATGATCTTCTCAATCTTTTGAGTTGTTGATATCCTTAATGAATGTCTGCATTTAAAAGGTGATTCGCTTTTATAGTTTCGAATGAGTTCGCCAACGGCTCTTACCAAGAGGACATTTTGTTTAAAACAGCGTGTCACTTGTTCACTGGAATACTTTGATGGGATTGTTTGGCAGGCCAAATTACCAATGCTGCACATACCAAGACCAGGTTCTTCATGATGTATTGACCGACCAGCGTAAACCCATAGGGCGGGTATTTGAATGAGTCATTGGGGAAAAAAATAAGCGGCGTAAATGTGCAGACCATATGAACAAACATAAGAACAAGGGCAGTTCTTACCCACCTGCCGGTAACGAGAAATATGCCGACGGCACATTCCCAGGTAGCAAGCAGGATAATACTGACCGGGCCGGGAATCAGGTGAAAGGTGAGCCTGTCGATCGTATTGATGGCAAGGGTCTCTGCCGGACTATATCCATGAAAGAATTTTAACAGCCCAAACCAGATGTAAATAACCCCGATGCTCATACGTAAAAGTAAAAGAGCCTTCTTGTCAACAGCTACTTTTGATTGTTGATGCATAGTAATATTTTTGTTGAGAACGGGCTAAATTAAATACTCTGCGACGCTGCGGATTGATGTACATCAACTCATTGCTTGATATACCTCAACTTTTCAAAAATGAGCTTTACAGCGTCGCCTTAAAATTATTTAGAAGCATGCGCTCCCGATGAAGCATCGACCTGCGCGGCTTCCGACAGTGGCCGCCGCCAGTACAAACCCGGTTATGATGATAGTGAATGAGCACTGGGCCTGGTGGCAAGCTGATTTTTAGCGCTGCGTGAAAAGATTGGCCTGGTGCTGGAAGCGTGCTGCCCCTACGGTGACTTTTTTCGTTGAATGTTACCGTCATCCCGCCCCTACGGGGCGAATATTGTGGCATGGTTCAGGTTGTCATTTTTGTTGAAGCCCATTTTGAGGTAAAATGGGATAAGGTTGCAACCACATCGGCAAATTATAAATTGTCAATCCTGAAAGTTACCCCCTTAGGAGTGACAAGTTGGTAACGAAAACCGCCTGCTAACCAAAATTGCCCCGTAGGAGCAACAGCCTGGTGCATATCAATTATTCGATCCCAGCATCTCCCGCATCTTCATGACCATTTCAGTCTTGGTAATGGGAATGCCCATAATCTTGTTATGCCCTTTGGCGTCTACAAAATACTGGTCGCGGATGATTTTGATGAGCTGGCCGTTGTTGATTTCCGGGATCAGCACCTGTTCAAAGTTTTTCAGTATTTCACCCAGGTTTTTGGGGAATGGGCGGAGATAACGGAGATGTGCATGCGAAACAGCATAACCCTCGTGCAGCAATTCTCCCACCGCGCTCTTGATAGCGCCGTAAGTGCTGCCCCATCCCAACACCAGCAACTTGCCGGAAGCAGGGCCACTGTCGATTTTCTGGAGTGGTATATCGTCGGCAATCTTGTCTACTTTTTCCTGGCGGATCTTTACCATCAGCTGGTGGTTTTCCGGGTCGTAGCTCACGTTCCCGGTAATATTTTGCTTTTCCAGCCCGCCAATGCGGTGCTCCAATCCCGGTGTTCCGGGAACGGCCCAGGGGCGTACCAGCCTGGCGTCCCTGGCATAGGGAAGAAACTGGGGCTCGTCTTTATTGAGTTCTTTTTTGAAAGAAACCTGGATAGGTGGCAGGTCCGCTGCAGTGGGGAATTTCCACGGTTCGGCACCATTGGCAATATACCCATCACTCAAAAAGATGACCGGCGTCATATGCTGCACGGCGATGCGTACCGCTTCATATACCGCATCAAAACAGTCACTGGGAGTAGAGGCTGAAATTACCGGCATGGGGCATTCGCCATTGCGCCCGTAGTAAGCCTGCAGCAAATCGCTTTGCTCGGTTTTGGTGGGTAAGCCTGTTGAGGGACCTCCACGCTGAATATCACAAATGAGCAATGGAATTTCCAGCATAACGGCCAGGCCCATGGCTTCTGCCTTTAATGCCATACCCGGACCAGAGGTAGTGGTAACTCCCAGGGATCCCCCATAACTCGCACCAATCGCTGCTGTAATCCCGGCAATTTCGTCTTCCGCCTGGAAGGTCCGCACTCCAAATGCCTTATGCCTGCTCAAGTCGTGCAGGATGTCGGAGGCCGGGGTGATGGGATATGAGCCCAGGAACAATGGCAGCCCGCTTTTCTGCGAGGCGGCGATCAGGCCATAGGCCAGCGCCTGGTTGCCCATGATGGAGCGGTATACACCCGGTTGCATCCGGGCCTTTTCTACTTTATAGGTAGTGGTAAAAGTCTCCGTGGTGTCGCCATAGTTGTATCCGGCCTGCAGGGCCTTGATATTGCTTTGCAGGATCTCCTGCTTCTTGCCAAACTTGTCTTTCAGGAACTGGATGGTATTTTCCATATCCCGGTTATACATCCAGTATAGGAAACCCAGCACAAACATGTTCTTGGCCCTGTCCTTTTCCTTTGTGCCCATGGTAATATCTTTCAGGGCCTCCCTCGTCATCTTGGTCACATCGATCTTGATCACTTCATAGTTATCAAGGCTGTTGTCATCCAGGGGATTTATACCTTCGGGATAATTGGCAAGGCGGAGGTTTTTGGCATCAAACCCTTCCAGGTTTACGATGATCTTGCCGCCCTTGCGCAGGGTTTTGAGGTTGGTTTTTAAGGCGGCCGCGTTCATGGCCACCAATACATCACATTCGTCGCCCGGGGTAAAGATCGGGTTGCTTGAAAACCGAAGCTGGTAACCACTTACGCCCGGCAGGGTGCCCTGCGGGGCCCGGATTTCGGCGGGGAAGTCGGGGAAGGTGGCGAGGTCAATCCCCAGTAAGGCGGTGTTGTTGGTAAACTGGCTCCCGGTAAGCTGCATGCCATCTCCTGAATCTCCTGCAAATTTTATAACGACATCCTGAAGAACTTCTTTTTTTCGATTCACTGCTGGAAATTTATGTTAACGTATCAAAGTTACGATTTAAGGGGTTGTGTTAGGTTGACACTAAGATAATCGGGGTTATTTTATATTTTCAAAAGGCCCTCCCCGGTATAACGCTGGCATAGCCTTTATCCGTATATCCAGCTATTACATACTGACCTTATAACTGGTTTATCCCGGGTATCCTCTCCACCGGCCATTTAACAGAATATTCCGAAACGCCCTATGATGACCGTTTTTGGCCCCGTTTTGCTGCTCCATACTGCCCCATGATGGTCACAAATAAATAAAAAACAACCAGCTATCCACGCCCAAATTATACACGGATCTGCATTAAGGCGCCGGCGGCCCATCTACGCCCATGGCATGATAGATGGCCTGCATGATGCTGCCCCTGATGCTCAAGGTGGACAGCCGCATATTGTCGCCCCCCATGGGATTCACCCGGTTAGAGAGAAATATATAGATCAGGTTATACCTCGGGTCCACCCACACACAGGTGCCCGTAAAGCCCGTATGCCCAAAGGTGGCCGGTGTGGCCGATAAACAGGGATAGGGCTCCTTGCGGGTGAGGTTGTCCTTTTCCGGTTTGTCGAATCCCAGTCCGCGCCGGCTGCTGTCGCTATGGTAGGCGGAAAAGTAATCGATGGTCTCTTTTTTCAGGTACTGTTTGCCATTCATGGTACCGCCGTTGAGTAACAGCTGCTCCAGTACGGCCAGGTCATATGCATCACTGAACAAACCGGCATGACCCGACACCCCGCCAAACATGGCAGCACCGGGATCATGCACATCTCCCTGTAGCAGTTGCTTCCTGAAGATGGGTTCATTCTCCGTGGGAACAATCCGGTCCAGCGGGAAACGATCCCTTGGTTTGAACCCCGTTGTGGTCATGCCCAGCGGGTCGTAAAAAGTTTCCTTTACGTATTCATCCAGGGTTTTACCACTCAGTGCCTCTACGATCTTCCCCATGAAGATGAAGTCGTTGTCGCTGTATACGTACCTGCCTCTTGGACCCAGGCTGCTTTGCAGGATGCGCCGGTACATGGTATCCCGCCAGTCGGCCCGCATATACATGTTTTCGGCTACACGTATACGATAGATACTGTCCGGGCGGGTTGCGTAAAAGCCCGGCAGGGGGGTGCCATCCTTAGTGGGTGCAATGGTTTCCTTGAAGAAAGGAATAAAATCCTTCAATCCCGCCTGGTGCAGCAGGATGTCCCATATTTTCAGGGGGGCTTTGTCGCTGCCCCGGGTCCATGGCAGGTAATCACCCAATGTTTTCTGCAGGTCCAGTTTTCCTTCGTCGTATAGTTTCATCACGGCCATGGTGGTAGCACAGATCTTGGTTACCGATGCCAGGTCGTACAGGGATTCGGGGTATACGCGTTCTGTTTTGTCGTAGGTAAAGTACCCAAATGCTTTTTCATAGACCACCCGGCCGTTCCGGGCCACGAGCACTACGCAGCCAGGCGCCGCCTGCCGCAGGATGGCTTCCTTGCACACGGAATCGATGGCCAGGAGCCGGCTTGCCTGAAATCCTTCGCTGGCAGGAGAAACGGAAGGCAGTGCCCGGGAAAGCTGGACGATCCCGTCACCAGCATGCAAACCGGGGCAAACGGACACTGGTAATTTGCCTTTGGCGGTAAAATCACCCGATAACCAGTCGGCCGCCACATCCTGTGTAACCTCGTTGTCGTCGTAACAGGCCGCCAGTTCCGGCGCGTCGCAGAAATTTTTGATGGCATAGGGGTTGCCAAATACCAGGGTCATGGTTTTCCCCGACTGTTGCAACTGTTTTGCCAGGAAGATGGCGGGGTTGCTGATCCCAAAATTGCCCGCAGGGAAACGATTGTAATTGTGAATCCCGATCACAATGGCATCATACCTGTTCCGGAGCAGTTCCAGGAGGGCGGTTGCTTTGGTACTGTCCAGTGAATAATCGAAATAATACACATGTGCGCGCAGGTCCTTTCGCATCCGGCTGGCAAATTCATTGTCGCCGTTCAGCCCGATGCCCACATAGGCTATTTTTTTGCCGGCGGGGCGTAGCGGATAGATGCCGCCTGCTGAACGGTGAAGCAGGGTTAGTGCGTTTTCCGAAATACGTTTATACATATCCGTTATTTCACGGTTAAGGTCGTCCGCGAGGTGTCCCAGTTCAACCGGCCGCCACCAGGCCAGGCCATAGGTGTATTTGGCAAGCAATACTTTTTTCACACGGGCATTGAGGTCCTTCCATTTCAATTTGTGATGATGGATGGCGTCCATTATTTTTTCAATGCTGCCGGGCACATCGGCGGGCAGGCAAAGCATGTCGTTGCCGGCCAGGAGCGATTGCAGGGATGCATCGGCGCCGGGAAAATATTTCGCAACCCCCTTCATCTCCAATGCATCAGTGAACACCAGGCCCCTGAACTTCAGTTGTTTTTTGAGTAAACGGGAAACAGCTTCATGAGATAGGGAGGTTGGCAAATTGGGCGTATGGTCGATGGCGGGTACGTACAGATGCCCCATCATAACACTACCCACACCGTTTTTGATCAGCTCCGTGAACGGATAGAGCTCCAGGCTGTCCAGGTCTTTCATGGATTTAGCAATAACAGGGAGATCTACATGCGAATCAACCGATACATCGCCATGGCCGGGAAAATGTTTGGCACAGGCCATCACGCCTGCATCCTGCAGTCCCTTCATATACTGGACGGCAGCAGCTGCCACCCGGTATTTATTTTCACCAAAGGAGCGATCGTTGATGACCGGGTTATCGGGATTGTTGTTGATATCGGCTACGGGCGCATAGTTGACCTGGATGCCCATGCGTTTACACTGATCCCCTACCAACCGGCCAAACTGGTAAACCAGGTCCGGATCCTGCAGCGCCCCCAGCATCATTTGCCGGGGCAACGACATCACACTGTCCAGGCGCATACCCACGCCATTTTCCGCATCGATGGACATGAGGATGGGTGTTTGGGAGATGGACTGAAAATAATTGATAAATCCGGCAAGCGTAACTGGTCCACCCTGGAACAAACAGACGCCACCGATATTGTACTTTCGCACCAGTTCCTCAACTTCTTTATTGTAAAAAACAATTTTTTTGGTATCCGGATCGATGGCCGAAAGCCTGACGATCATCAACTGCGCGATCTTTTGCTCATCGGTCAGGGATTTGAAGACGCTGTCCACCCATTGGTCGGCGGAAGAACTGCCACAACATTGCGGAAAACTGTGCAGGGTAGAAAAAATCAGGAGGCTTAACCAACAGCCTTTCTTGACAATGTTAAGTATCATGTAGTAAGAATATTCACAGTAAATTGCAACTCCAAATTAAGACAGAATTGCCAGACATCATTCAACTATTACCCGATAACATTGCGAACCAGATTGCAGCCGGTGAAGTGATCCAGCGACCGGCCAGCGCGGTAAAAGAACTACTGGAAAACGCCGTGGACGCGGGTGCGACCGAGATCCGGCTCATCATCCAGGATGCGGGCAAATCACTGGTACAGGTAATTGACAATGGCGGAGGGATGAGTGAAACCGACGCCAGGATGGCATTTGAACGGCATGCGACTTCCAAAATAAAAAAAATAGAAGACCTGTTCCATATCCGTACCATGGGTTTTCGCGGGGAGGCACTGGCTTCCATTGCCGCCGTGGCGCAGGTGGAACTGAAAACAAGAAAGGCCGGGAGTGAAACCGGTACTTTTATCGCCATCGAAAACAGCATCGTAACCCGGCAGGAGCCCGTTGCCTTTCAGCAGGGGGTGAGTATTGCCATGAAGAATTTGTTTTTTAATGTACCGGCCCGCAGAAATTTTCTAAAAAGCAACGCCGCCGAAATGCGGCATATCATTGATGAATTCATCCGCGTGGCGCTGGCCTTCCCCGATATTTTCTTTTCACTGAGCAGCAATGGCCAGGAACTTTTTCATTTGGAACGGGGCAGCCTGAAACAACGCGCGGTACAGGTGCTGGGTGCCAGCAGCAATTCCAAACTGGTAACAGTACAGGAACATACCGATTACCTCGACATCTATGGCTTTGCCGGCAAGCCTGATACGGCCAAAAAAACCCGGGGTGATCAGTATTTTTTTGTGAACAACCGGTTTATCCGGAGCGCCTACCTGAACCATGCCGTGATGAGCGCTTATCAGGAAATGATCACGTCCGACAGTTTCCCGCTGTATGTATTGTTCATCGACCTGGATCCTGCCCGGGTCGACATCAATGTTCATCCTACCAAACAGGAAATAAAATTTGAGGATGAAAAGATCGTATATGCGTTTGTACAGGCAGCGGTAAAACATGCCCTGGCGCAATTCAGCATTACCCCCACGCTCGATTTTAACCTGGACCCGTCCATACAAAGTCTCGACGCGGTGAGTAAACCTGTTACCGAAGAGAAAAAAGCCGCCGTGCTGTCATCATCGTTGTATCAAACTTTCACGCAGCAAAACAAGGCGCATTTTATAGAATCAGACCGCAAGAGCGACCTGAGACATTGGGAGCCGGGAGTCGGGAGCCTGGCGCCTGGAGTCAGGGTTCCTGAAGCAAGGGGAGAT
>DATJYH010000469.1:0-4336 GCA_035499675.1 Puia sp. | reverse complement strand
AAGGCCCAGCTTGGCCAGCTTGTTGAATTTTTCCATGCCCACTTCGCGCGCCCGGTGATCGAGCGCCACAAACAGTCCTTCCACCATCACCACGGCCCCGTCGATGATGATACCGAAGTCGATGGCACCCAGTGAAAGCAGGTTGGCCGACATTCCCATGAGGTGAAGACAGATAAATGCGAACAGCAGCGAAAGCGGGATAATGATGGAAACGATCAGCGTCGTTCTCCAGTTGAACATGAACAATGAAACGATCAGTGTCACCAGTAGGATGCCCTCGATGAGGTTATGCATCACCGTATGTGTGGCATAGTGGATCAGGTCTTCACGGTTATAGAAGGGGACTATTTTCGTATCCGCGGGCAGTACCCGGTCGTTGAGTTTTTCTATTTTTTGCTTGAGGGCCTTGATCACGGCATCGGGGTTGCCGCCTTTGCGCATCAGCACAATGGCTTCCACGGCATCGGGGTTGTCAGCCAATCGTCGATGACCACTACTATCGATGGCGTCTGTTCTGCCCACTTCACCCAGGCGGGGCATGCTGGAAATTTCCACATCCGCAATGTCCTTTACCAATACCGGTATGCCATTGATGTTTTCGACGATGATGTTCCTGATTTCATTGATGTCATTCAACAGACCGATGCCTCTTACCACAAAAGCCTGTGAGTTTTTCTTGATCACATCACCACCGATGTTGATGTTGCTGCGGCTGACGGCATTGTATACATCGAGCGCTGTGATGCCCAGGTCGGCCAGCCTTTGCGGGTTGGCCTGTATTTCGTAAGTCTTGACCATGCCGCCAAAGCTGACGATATCGGCGATGCCGGGAACGGATCGCAGTTCACGATCGATCACCCAGTCCTGGAAGGTTTTTAATTCTTTCAGGTCGCGAAAACTACTTTCCAGGGTGTACCGGTATACCTCTCCCGTGGGGCCGGTGGGCGGTTGTACCTGCGGGAGGGTATTGTCGGGAAGGGTTACATTTCCCAGCAGGTTGTTAACCTGCATGCGGGCATAGGTGTCTTCTACGCCGTCCTCAAAAATCAGTTTGACGACGGAGAGACCGAAAATGCTGGTGGAACGAAGGCTGGTTTTTTTCTGCACCGGGTTCAGCGTGATCTCGATGGGAATGGTCACAAATTTTTCCACTTCCTCTGCGCTTCTGCCGGGCCATTGTGTAATGATGGTAATTTCCGTGTTCGTAACGTCCGGAAAAGCCTCAATGGACATATTGCGGAACGTAATGATCCCGTATATGATCAGCAATAAGGTAGCCAGGAAAATAAAATACTTGTTCTTAAGGGAGAAGGACAGGATCTGTTTGAGCGCTTTGTTCATATAACCAGGGCCACCCAACTTTTAATTCCGGAAATGATAACACGGGAAGAAGACTGGTCTTTCTCCAGGTAACGTGAAAAGAGAAAGAATGAGTTGTGGTGAATTTTGTATTGGTTAGTCAGTTTCCTAAAGTGTCATTCATCACAGGAGATCAGTCAGGCCGCGATAAAAATACAACTAAAAACCGATTTTCAATGGCAGGGGAAATCCGGCACCTGGCGGGTGGTAAGGAGGGACCTGCCTGGTTAGTCCAAACCCGGCTCCCTGTTGAGCCGGGAGGGTCCATTTTGTTTATTTTTCAGTCGATTTCCCCCTGGTGCTTGGTATCTACATTCCTGTAGGCCCAGGCGAAGATCAACGGAAATACCAGCAGGGAGAATACCATGGCACAGAGAATACCCCCGATCACTACACGGGCCAGTGGCCTGGAACTTTCCGATCCAATGCCGTGGGAAACGGCTGCGGGCAACAACCCGATGGCGGCCATCATGGCCGTCATCATGACAGGCCTGATCCTTGAATTTACACCGAGTTTGATGGAAGTGTATAGCGTATTGCTTTGACCCTTTATTTTTTCCAGGTTTTGTTTGAAGACGGTGATCAGCAATACGCCGTCCTGTATACATATCCCAAAAAGGGCGATAAAACCAATTCCCGCTGAAATGCTGAAATTGGTGTTGGTGACAAGAAGGATCAGTATCCCCCCCACAATCGCAAACGGCACATTCAGGAAAACAAGACCGGCATCCTTGAGGTTTCCAAACATGACAAACAGCAGCAGGAAAATGAGAAAAAGGCTTATCGGAACAACCTGTGCCAGCCTTTTTTGCGCACGGCGCTGGTTTTCAAAATCACCCTGCCATACCATGGAGTAGCCACGTTTAAGCTGCACCACTTTGTCTACTTTGTCCTGCGCTTCCGCAATGGTGCTACCCATGTCGCGGCCACGCACGGAGAACTTCAACGCGGAGTAACGTTCATTATCGTCGCGGAAAATAAGACAGGGTCCGGTTTTTAACTGGATGGAAGCGATTTCTTTGATTGGCACCTTCGAGCCGCTTTGCGTAGGTACCATCAGGTTGCCGATATCGTCCATATTCTTCCTGTATTGTTCGGGGAAACGGATGCGGACATCAAACAAGCGGTATCCTTCATAAAGCGTGGTAGCTGCCTTGCCACCGATGGCCATTTCAATCACTGCATTGGCGTCGGCGGTAGCCACTCCGTACAGGGCCATTTTTTGCTGGTTCAGGTCAATGTCCAGTTCGGGTTGCCCGATGTTTTTGATGACACCGAGGTCCTCGATGCCGCGCACGGTTTTCAGAATATCGTACACCTCTTTTATTTTACCTTCCATATAATCCAGGGAATCACCAAAAACCTTTACACATATGGATCCTTTTACGCCAGACACTGCTTCTTCAATATTGTCTGAAATGGGCTGGGAAAAATTCAGGTCAACACCCGGTAACACCGACAGCTTTTTGTTCATGGTGTCAATCAGTTCTTCCTTGCTGATCCTGGGCTTCCACTCGTCCTCCGGGTACAACAGCACATCAAATTCGTTGTTGTAAAAGCCCGCCACGTCCGTACCATCATCCGGGCGCCCGGTTTGCGATACAATGGTCTTTACCTGTGGAAATGTCATTACAAGGGACCGCACCTGGTCGGCTGTTTCTACGGACTTACCCAGGGACACGCTGTACGGCAACTGCGCACGCAGCCAGATGGCTCCTTCGTCCAATTCCGGCAGGAACTCTGTGCCCAGGAATTTGAAACAGTACAATCCAATCACCATGGCAATCAACGAAACCGTGATCACCAGGCCCCTGATGCGGTAGTTAAATGTAAACATGCTGATCATGAGCGTGGTCAGGAAATGAACAAAGGGGTTCCTTTTCTCGTGCACATTTTTTCTGAGGAGCAGGTTGATGAGCACGGGTACCAGGGTGAGCGTAAAGATCAATGCACCCAACAGGGCGAACCCCAACGTATAAGCCAGGGGCGAAAACATTTTTCCTTCCACTTTTTGAAACGCGAATATGGGAAGCAACCCTGTGATGATGATCAGCTTGGAGAAAAAGATCGCCTTACCCAGCACCGCACCGTTCCTTTTGATCAGGCCCATTTTGGCCATTTTATTAAATCGTTCCATTCCCAAATCACGGGCCTGGTGATCCAGGATAACAAACAATCCTTCCACCATCACCACCGCACCATCGATAATGATCCCAAAGTCCACCGCACCCAGCGAAAGCAGGTTCGCCGACATACCCATAAGGTGCAGGCAAATAAAGGAGAACAACAGCGACAGGGGAATAATAATGGATACAATAAGGGTGGTTCGCCAGTTGAACATGAAAATGGAAACCAGCAGGGTCACCAGCAGGATGCCTTCTATCAGGTTGTGCAATACCGTGTGCGTGGCATAATGGATCAGGTCTTCACGGTTATAATAGGGTACGATCCTGGTATCTTCCGGCAACACCACTGAATTTAATTTGGCGACCTTGGCCTTCAGCGCCTGGATGACCTGTGTGGGGTTGGCGCCTTTTCGCATCACGATGATCGCTTCCACCACATCCTGCTGGTCCCGGATGATCCGTTGCCCCGCGGAATCCGCTGCATCGGTCCTGCCTACATGTCCCAGCCTCGGTACATTGGAGATCTCCACGTCTGCCACATCCTTTACCAATACCGGAATGCCATTGATGTTGATGATGATGATGTTCTTGATCTCGTTGATATCATTGATCAGCCCGATGCCGCGCACCACATAGGCCTGGTTGTTTTGATTGATCACGTCTCCGCCAATATTTATATTGCTTCTTGCCACGGCATTGTATACATCCAGTGGCGTGATCCCGATGTTGGTAAGTTTCCCCGGATCAACTCGTATTTCATAGGTTTTTACTTCACCGCCAAAGCTGTTGATATCCGCTACACCCGGCACCGAACGCAGCTGCCGGTCAATCACCCAGTCCTGGATGGTTTT
>DATJYH010000468.1:0-4554 GCA_035499675.1 Puia sp. | reverse complement strand
CCAGCCGGACCCTGAAACTCCGGTCGGTGATCAGGTTGTAGATTTTATAGGCCAGGTATTCCTTTAGTACAAATTGTCCGGCGGAATTGCCGGTGGAACAACCGCCGACCCATTTTAATTTTTTTAAGGGCGAAAGCCGTGGCGAGCCCGGGTTTTTAAAATCCAGCATCAGCGAGGCGATGTAACAATTTTCATTTCTGAAATTGCCCCTGCGCCGCAAACGGATCGGTTCATGTACCAGGCTGCTGTCGGGGAACAGGACACTTACCATCGCCGGCTGGAATGCCGGGTCGCTGGTTTTTTTTCTCAGCTCTTTGATGTTGGTGGAGATCGTAATTTCCAGGAGGCGTTCATCTTTGAAAAAATCAGTCGCCTTTATTTTTGGTACTGGTGACTGGCCCGTGCTCACAAAACTGCAAAACAACAGGGTAAATATGCAGGATGGTCTGAGCATACAGCAGGGTTTTGTTGATGTGGCTTGCATTTTTCAGGACCCGTCTTATGGGCAGTTGAGGGGGTACCATTTTTTCTGCGGAAAACGGAGCCGCTGATCAAACGGGACGGATGTTATATCTAAAAAAATAAGTTAGGGAAATTTTACAGAAAATCAAAAATGTTACCGTAAACCCGGAGCAGTTGGGTCAGCCCAACCGGTCAGATCCGGTGTTAAACCAAACCTCGTTGTGAAAAGTTGGGCGTTGGTTTCCGGGCTGCTGTAATGTAGTCAGGACGCAGTCTTCCAGCTCAAACCTCAACGCTGGAATGAAGATGGCGGAAGCACCCTGCTGACCTTACTTATTGATCTCTTCCAGGGCTCTTTTCACCACGGGGTCGTTTGAATTGGCAATCTCAAAATATCCTTCCGTTCGCCAAACAAGGCGCGCAAACAATGCCTTGATCCTGTTTTGCAAAACGGTTTTGTCTTTGGCCGGAATGGAACTGATGTCCACACTGTCTTTTTCTGCGTAGCGCACCAGGTCGGTCCAGATTTTATTTTCTTCATGAAAACCGGTCGCGAACTGGCCGGGGTCTTTGAAACTCCTGAATGCATCAATGTGCTGCACATAGTATATGTACACAAAATTGTTCAGTGTGCCATTAACATATAGGGAGGTTATACTTTTTGACAGGGTGCTGGTATCAAACCCCATAAAAATATCCGGTGTAATTCCACCACCGCCATATACCAGCTTGCCTTTTTTTGTTTTGAACACGGGCCCGTTGTGCGTCGACGATGTATCGCCATGTATCACTTCGCCATCGTGGAAACGTTGCATTACTTCATCATTGTAAGCATCCCTTCCCTTGTTATAGGGTTTTTGTATGCTTCGTCCAAGGGGCGTATAATAGCGGGCAATTGTCAGTCTCAGTTCACTGCCATCGCTCAGCTGGAAAGGTTCCTGCACCAGCCCTTTTCCAAATGTCCTTCTCCCAACGATGGTTGCCCTGTCCCAGTCCTGCAACGCGCCCGTCAGGATTTCACTGGCGGAAGCGGTTCCTTCATCTACCAGCAGGATCAATTTGCCCTGTTCAAATACACCCGGTTTCTGTGCCCGGTACTCTCTCCGCGGACTGCGGGTCCCCTGTGTGTATACGATGAGTTTGTCATCATCGAGGAATTCATCAGCCATCGATACGGCTTCGTCTACAATCCCCCCGCCATTGCCCCTGAGGTCAAGGATCAGTTTCTGCAAGCCCTTCGGCTGCAATTTTTCCATGGCCTGCATAAATTCTCCGTAGGTGGTCCTTGAAAATTTATTGATGCGTATGAACCCGGTATGCGGGTCAATCATGTATGCGGCATCCACAGCGGGCAAGGGAATAGTGCCCCTTGTTATGGGGACACGAAGCGACTGGCCGTTGCGCAGCAGGGTAACCGTGACCTGACTTGCTCCGGGCCCCCGCAGCAATTTTTTGATGCGTTCAATGTCGATCCCGTTGCCGGCCACCAGCGAATCATTCACCTTGATCAATTTATCGCCCACCTGTAAGCCCGCCTTATCGCTCGGTCCGTTGGCCAGTACGCTGGTAACATTGACGGTATCACTGAAAATCTGGAATTCTATCCCGATCCCTTCAAAATTTCCCTGGAGGTCCTCATTCATTTCTTCGCGATCATCCGCGGGTATAAAATAGGAGTGGGGATCAAGGTGCGACAACAGCCCGTTGATGGCGTCTTCACTGAGGGAATCCATATTTACGGAATCTACATACTTCATGTTCACGAGATCGATCACTTCCTGTACGCGGGTAGCCTTCCGGGTTTTAAAAAAACCATTGGTATTTGTGTTCGGATAGAGCCGGTAGCCGATCACCATACCCACGATCATGATCAGCGCAAAAAGCAAGGGTAACCAGACTTTCAGTTTTTGCATGGTATAAACATTTCAGTCGTTGACGTCGCAAATTAAGTAAATGCTTTGATCCCGCTGATGCCGTCAAAATAATTACAAATGATTTTCTCGAACTAATTTTACCTTCGTTCAGGTGGCCATTTATTTTATTTGGCCGATCAAACCCATCCCATGAGCATCCTGATAGCCGACAGCGGGTCCACCAAATGTGAATGGTGCCTGCTGACAAATGGAAAGAAAAAATTACTGGAAACCCAGGGCCTGAGCCCGTATTTTTTACAAGCGGGGCAGATCCTGGAAATCCTGAGGCGGGAATTGCTGCCCGGTCTGAAGAACCAGCAGCCGGCCCAGGTTTATTTTTATGGCACCGGTTGTGCGAGCCCGGTAAACCGCCGGACCGTTCATAAATCCCTGCAGCAGACGTTCCAGGATTCGGAGATTCATGTGACCCACGACCTGATGGGCGCCGCCCGTGCACTGTGCGGTACAAAAAAAGGAGTAGCCTGTATACTCGGTACCGGCAGTAATTCCTGTTACTTCAATGGGAAATCCATCATAAAAAACAGTCCGGGGCTTGGATACATCCTGGGCGATGAGGGCAGCGGCGCCTACCTCGGGAAAAAAGTGCTGCAGTATTATTTGTATAACACATTCGATGAGGACCTGCGCTATAAATTCGACGCAAAATATGTGACAACACCGGTTGAGATATTGGAGCAATTGTATAAAAAACCTTTGCCTAACCGCTTCCTGGCCTCTTTCGCAATTTTCCTGGCAGAAAACCGCGGGCACTATATGATCGAAAATATTATCGAAGACGGGTTGAACGATTTTTTCTTTTACCACCTCTGTAAATACCGCGAGAGCTGGAAGTTGCCAATTCATTTTGTTGGCAGTGTGGCCTATGGGTTCCGGGATGTGCTGAAAGATCTGTGCCAGTCCTATGAGTTTGAGCTGGGTCGTATCATGCAAAAACCCATGGACGGACTGATCCTCTACCATCAACAAAAAAATGCCTATGTCGTTTGAACGGATAACCGAAGAACAGGGAAATTACAGGCACCTGGAAAAGATGAGCATCCACGAGATCCTGACCTTTATCAACCGGGAGGATCAACGCGTACCGGCCGCCGTGGAAAAAGCAATCCCGCAGATCGAAAAGCTTACAACAATCATCGCGGATAAGATGTTGGGTGGCGGGCGTCTTTTTTACATTGGCGCCGGCACCAGCGGAAGGCTGGGTATCCTGGATGCCAGCGAAATTCCCCCTACGTATGGAATGCCTTATGGACTGATCATTGGCCTGATTGCGGGTGGTGAAGAGGCGATCCAGAAACCGATAGAAAACGCAGAGGATGATATGGAGCAGGGATGGATCGATCTGCAGGAGCACGGGATAGATACGAACGACGTAGTGATCGGGATCGCAGCCAGTGGGACCACGCCCTATGTGATCGGCGCCCTGGAAAAATGCAAGGGGAATGGCATCGTTACGGGTTGTGTAACCTGTAACCCCGGTGCGCCCTTATCCAGGCTGGCCGATTATCCTGTTGAAGTGGTGGTGGGACCGGAGTTTGTTACCGGCAGTACCCGTATGAAAAGCGGAACGGCACAAAAACTGGTGTTAAACATGATCTCCACCACGGTGATGATCAGGATCGGCCGGGTAGAAGATAACAGAATGGTGAACATGCAACTCACCAACAACAAACTCATAGACCGGGGGACCAGGATGCTGATGAGCGAAACCGGGATAAAAGATTATGAAAAAGCCAAGGAATTGTTGTTAAAATACGGGACCGTAAAAAAAGCCGTCGAGGCTTCCCGCAGCCGCTAAATATTTTTTTGGAAAGCCTTTTGACCAGGATGTATCTTGCCGCAACGGGTATGAGCTTTAAGCAGCGATTATGCATGACATCGAACCATTTTATAACTGGCGTCACCTGTACGTGAGTGAGGAGGATGAACGGTCCCCCTTCTATGGAAGGGTATATTCGGAGTTTGAGTTTTCCCATACCATCTACAATTATTATATCCATCCGCAATGGGATGAATTTGGTTCCCGGACCCTCTACCTGAAAGTATTGCTTGCGGATTACGATGAACACTATGCGATCATCGAACTGATTGGTGAGTGGAACGATGCCATTGAGAACGATATCATGAACCTGAAACGGGAAGTCATCGACAAGTTTATGGA
>DATJYH010000467.1:0-6069 GCA_035499675.1 Puia sp. | reverse complement strand
GATATAGGCGACCTTTCTTTTTAGTAACTCTTTCAGCATGGCCAGGTCATAATTGTAATTGTGGGTCATGAGTACAAAAGCGGTGCGCTCATCAATTGACAGTTTCTCCAATAGGTTTTCCGGTTTTGAAAGCAGGACCCTGCAGGAGCTGACAAAACGTTCGGGCCTGGCATAACTGGAACGGCCATCCGCAATACTGATTTCCCATCCCAGCGTATCGGCCATTTTCACAAGGGGAATCACGTCGTTTCCCGCACCCACCACTACCAGGGAGGGAGCAGGTTTCACCAGTTCCAGGAATGCGTGCATGCTTTGATGACCGGCCACATAATGCTTAAAGGAACTTGTTTTTGTTTCCAGTGTCTTTTGAGCATCGGTCAGCAATATGCGGGCGAGCGGATGACCCTCTTCCATGGAAGAAATGATACCATCCTCCTTCAGCAGGAGGCGGGTCCCCGGTTGTTCTCCCCTTTTGTTTTCGAGTGAAAACAGGGTCACCAGCACTGATGCCTGTCTTTTTAGTGCAACTATTTTCAACAGTTCAATGGGATTGTTGGGATCGCCGGGATTGATCGGTTCAAACAACACCTGTATGATCCCATTACAACCCAGGCCTACCCCCAGCCTGGCATCATCCTCATCCGTGGTATCATAGGTTACCAGCATCGATTGTTGCCGGCTCAGGGCAAAAAGTGCCTTCCGCAACGCGTCCCCTTCCAGGCAGCCGCCACTGATGGCCCCGGTCAGGGCACCTTCCTCTGTCACGAGCATCCGCGCTCCTGGTCTGCGGTAAGAGGATCCGTCCACATGCACCACGGTAGCCAATGCAGTCCGCCGGCCCTGTTGCCGGGCTTTTTCAAATGCACTGATGATGTCTTTGATTTCCTTCATGAAGGATGGATTGTATACCTAAAATTATCAAACTTTCCCGACGGGTCGACCGGACAAGTTCCGAGTAATAACACCCGTTACAACCAGCTGGTTCTTTTTATATTTACTTTTAAAAGACAAATTATGACGATCACCGCGTATATCGCTTCATTTTTTGCAGGTATGTTCCTCGCCAATGCGGTCCCCCACTTTGTTCATGGAATATCGGGCAACAAGTTCCCCACTCCTTTTTCAAAACCCCGGGGCATCGGGCTATCGTCCTCCACGGTTAATGTACTATGGGCCCTGTTCAATATCGCAGTGGGCTATCTGCTTGCCAAAGGGGGGAATATCTGCGGGGAACGACCCGCTTCCCTGTTGCTGTTTTTTGCAGGCGTTTCGTTGATGAGTATTTTCGCGAGTGTGAGATTCCGTCAGAAACATACAGCCTGAACAACCCGGTTAAATCATAGCCAGTTCCCGGTTATACCGGTTGCGGTAGTCGATCGGCGAGAGCCCGGTCACCCTTTTAAAGATGGTGCGGAAAGCCTTGGTGTCGGAATAGCCCACATCATACATCACCTCATTCACATTTTTGCGGCTAAGTTCAAGGCTCTTCTTGGCCGCCTCTATCTTTACCCGTTGTATATACTCCACCGGGGTATTGTTGGTGGCTTTTTTGAAGCGTCTTTCAAAATTGCGTCGACCGATGGCAAACCTCAGCGCGAGTTCCTCCACCGATATCCTGTCGGTTACATTGCGCTCGATATATTCCTGAGCCTGTTTGATGCAATCGTCTTCATGGTCTTTCTGCGGGTTGAAGATCATAAATCCGGATTGATTATTCCGCTCGAGCTCTATCTGGAATATTTTGGAACAAAGGATCGCCATCTCCCTGCCGGCAAATTTTTCCACCAGGTAGAGGATGAGGTTCAGCGACGAATAAGCACCACCACTGGAATAGATACCCTGTTCGTCGGTGATGATCTTGTCGGTAACCAGCTGCACGTCCGGGAACATGTTCCTGAATTCCTCCGCGGCGATCCAATGGGTTGCGCATTTTTTTCCCGACAACAGACCCGTTGATGCGAGTAAAAAAGATCCGATGCAAAGGCTGGCCACCGCCGCGCCCTGTTTGTGCCTTTCAATGATCCAGGGAACAAATCCGCGGTTCATTTCCAGTGCCTTTCTCATATCCGCTTCCTGTATTGCAGGAATGATCACCAGGTCTGAATGCGTCACCTCGTCAATCACCGCATCGGGAACGATGCGGAAAAACCCCTTCTTCAAACAAGATTGTTTGTTCAGTCCAACCAGCTGAATTTGGAACAGGGCAGGCCTCCCTGATTGCAATAAGCAATAATTGACCTTTGAGAAGATTTGGTGGGTTCCTTCAATGTTGCTGAGGCTGCAGTCGCCTTCGGGAACCAGGATGGAAAGCTGTTTCATATTTCAAAAATAAAAAAAATCGAAGTCGTAATCAACCCCTCAGAATGTCGTTTTCGCACCCTGATAATTCCGGTTGCACGGTGTAAGTTTGATGAAACATTTCTAAACCAGGACCATCGCCCTGTCATCAACATTATAAAAAATTTATGCGAAAAGTAATTTTATTTATGCACGTTTCCCTGGACGGCTTTGTTTGCGGACCTGATGGCGAACAGGACTGGATGACCATGACCGATGATTCCGCAGGCGAGTTCCTGGTCCCGGAACTGCAGTCCACCGTGGATACCATACTGGTAGGCCGCGTGTTGTACCAGGGTTTTGCTTCCTACTGGCCCATAGTGGCCGACGACCCCCATGCTCCGCAATCACTGGTGGATTTTGCGCGGTGGATGGAAGATACTCCAAAAATTGTTTTCTCGCGAACACTCGGGGAAGTAAGTTGGAAAAACTCCCGCCTGGCAGGCATGGATCCGGCCGCCGAAGTGGCCGCTCTCAAAAAGCAACCCGGTGGAGATATGGTCATTTTCGGGGGTGCGGGCCTCGTGGCCGGGTTTACAAAACTCAACCTGGTGGATGAGTACCGTATCAAACTGGAGCCCATTGCGCTGGGCAGGGGCAGACCCCTGTTTGCCGATCTGCCGGACCGTATCAGGCTGAAACTGCAGCGCTCCAAAGGATTTGATTCGGGTTTGGTTGCGCTCAGTTACGAGGTCATCAGATCATAGCCGGAAAACAAAGCATGTACAATTCCCATTGTTTGATCACTCCGCTAAACTACCTATTATGGCATTTACCAATTCCAAAGATGGCACTAAGATCGGGTTTGACCGTGCCGGCCAGGGGCCCCCACTGATCCTGGTGGATGGGGCACTTTGCAGCCGGGCCTTTGGCTCCATGCCAAAATTCGCAGCAAAATTATCCGGGCGTTTTACTGTTTTCACCTACGACCGGAGGGGCCGCAATGAAAGCGGGGACACCCCGCCCTACAGCGTGGAAAAGGAAATAGAAGACCTCGCAGCGATTATCCGCGAGGCCGGCGGACAAGCCTCCGTACTCGGCATATCCTCCGGCGCCGCATTGTCCCTCGCCGCCGCGGCTGGCGGACTTCCCATCAACAAACTCCTGCTTTATGAAGCTCCTTTTATGGTGGATGCGGGAGGGCATCATCCGCCGAAGGATTGTAAAGCACAATTGGAGCGACTCATCGCGGCTGGTCAAAGAGGGGCAGCGGTGAAATTTTTTATACACGACATGGTGGGTGCACCTGCTTTTTTTACGGTCATCATGCGGCTGATGCCGGTCTGGTCCAAACTCAAGGCCGCTGCACATACGCTGCCTTATGATGCCGGTATCATGGGTGATTTTTCTCTGCCTGTGGCAAAGGCTTCCGCCGTAAAGGTACCGACACTGGTGGCCGGTGGAACCAAAAGCCCGGCATCGATGAGACACGCCGTGGAAGCCCTGGCACGCAGTATACCCAATGCCGGGCTGGAGATGCTGCCCGGACAAACACACAATGTCTCCGCCGCTGCGCTCTGCCCGGTGGCAGAAAAGTTTTTTGCCTGACCTTTGCCGCAACTACATAACGGGTTGCTGACCTGGCAACCGGCTGAAAGTGGTGGCACAGCTACGGCTCGTTGCACAGTAGTGTCACACATAAACACGCATATCATGAGAAAAATGATTGTTTCCAACCTGATCTCACTGGATGCCCTTCTCGAAGGCCCCAACGCCGAACTGGACTGGTTCCAGGTAGATGATGAATTCCGTGACTATTCGCAAAAAATGTTGGCTGTCATGGACACCATTCTCTTCGGTCGCATCACCTACCAGCTCATGGTAAATTACTGGCCTACGGAACATGCCATCCGGACCGACCCGAAGGTTGCAGAAAAAATGAACAACCTGCAAAAGGTTGTTTTTTCGAGGACATTGTCAAAGGTGGACTGGAACAATACAAGACTGGTCAAGGACAATATCGCGGCTGAAGCGGCCCGGTTAAAAGAAATGCCGGGCCCCGAGGGAAAAAATATCGTCATCCTGGGAAGCGGTAGCATCGTGTCCGGCTTTGCCACGCTGGGGCTGATCGACGAATACTGGATCGTCCTGAATCCATTGATCATGGGCCAGGGGAAACCCATGTTCAGGGGTATCCCGCAAAGAATTCCGCTCAGGCTGCAGGATGTGCAAAGACTGGGCTCGGGGGTCGTCATCCTAAAATACCAGTTGGCGAAGTAAAATAACGGCCCACCCGGCATTCATCATCAACTACCCATCTCAGTTAGTAACCCACCTGGCTGGCGGGTTGCTTATTCCAGGGGAAATCCACTTATCAACAAACCTTTCTGCAGTGCCCTTCTTTAGCATAAAACACGCGAATGGCAAAGCATTGACCGGCTGATTCCCGTAAATACCAGGTTTATGCAGAATTTATACCGGTTGGCCGGATGATTTGTTTACGTTCAGCCTTTTTTTCCGACTCATGTACCGGGATACCAGGTTCTCTCTGAGAGTGAGGAGAAATCAGCCGCCGGTGGTTGGTTGAAAAAAATTTTTTTGAATGCCAAAAACATTATCTTTAGCCAATCACAGGTCCTACCTCCCTCTATTCTTGTTTACCCTCTGTTTATCGCCAGAAGAAAACTTACCGTGGCAGCAGGATAATATCGACCGGCAAAGTTTCCATCGCCTCATTTTACTCCTAAAAAACAACCAATCATGAAAGCACCCAATTTCGCCAGGGCCGGAATTATGGCACTGATCGTTGTAGTTATCAGCATTCTTTGCTGGGAATCTTATCTGCGACACAAGGGCGTAACAGCCGATTACGACGATGGCGGACCACTCTGGTCCGATAAAAGAGCCAGGGTTTACGAAGCTTCTGATCAGGCGACGGTATTTGTTGGCGACTCGCGCATCAAGTTCGACGTGGACATTCCAACCTGGGAAAGTATCACGGGCGAAGATGCCATTCAACTCGGTATGGTCGGAAGCTCACCCCGGCCTGTCCTCGAAAACCTGGCCAATGATCCAAATTTCAAAGGAAAAGTGATCATCGACGTTACGGAGCCTATCTTCTTTTCTTCTTCTCCCTTCTTTTTTGAAGATCCTAATGAAAATATAAGTTTTTACAAAAAGGAAACGCCCTCGCAAAAATTCGGTTTCCAGATAGACCGAATCCTTGAATCGGGCTTCGTGTTCCTGGATAAGGAAAATTTTTCCACCAACGCAATGCTTGACGAACTGCATATACCCAACAGATCAACCGTGCCCACTATGCCCATATTCCCCTGGCAGTTTGGAAGGGTCACTTTTAAGAGACAGAGTTATATGACTCCCAGTTTCCTGGCCGATACCAGTCTTCAAAACCGCGTTAAAGCCATTTGGGGTTTATATGGCAGGATGCTCGCCGCGCCCGCTCCCACCGGGGATACCCTGCAGACCCTGTTGAATTCAGTAAAGGCAGCAACGGATAAGATCAAAGCACGGGGTGGACAGGTGGTATTCCTGAGACCCCCTTCCAGCGAGCCGGTACTGAGTGCAGAGACCAGGGGCTTTCCGAGGGAGAAATACTGGGACCGTATCCTTTCCTTCACACAATGCCCGGGCATTCATTTTAAGGACTACCCTGCCATCGATCACTTTGTATGTCCGGAATCGTCTCATTTGTCATCCAGGGACGCTGTTAGCTTCACCCGGGAGCTGATCAGCGTCCTGGAAAAGGAACAAAAATGGTCCTTCACAAAGAAA
>DATJYH010000466.1:0-9345 GCA_035499675.1 Puia sp. | reverse complement strand
AAAAAAGCGTACACCATGAATATAAGTGCTTCCGTCAGCAAACCAGCAGTCAGGAAGAAGTCCGCCAATTTCTGGTGGGTGATTTTTTGCCATGCACCAAAAATTACGACCGCCGCGCCAACGCAGACTATTACGTTAACAAGCTTTTCTGTAGATTTTGAAACTCCGGCCATAGTTGTAAGTTTAAATTTGTTTTTAATAGGTTTTGTAAGGGTTAAGGAAAATGGTTTCCCGTTTGATTTTTGATTGTTTTAAGTAAAATCAATAACGGGTTTTATGTGAAAAAATTTTGTTTCAGGAAGAAATTACCTACGAGCCAGTGTTGGCGGCAGATCAATGACACAACGGAATCCGATGTAAGATTTAGCCGTATCCTGGTATTCGTATGTACGGGTGCTGGTCTGCAGGAAGTACCCCACATCTTTCCAGCTACCGCCACGGATAACCTTGCGTTTCATACGCGGAGGATCGGAATCCTTGGCGTTGTAACGAATATCAGGGTTCATATCATGTTGGAAGTTATAGGCACCTTCATAGTACACGGAAGACGTCCATTCCGCCACGTTACCCGCCATGCAATACAGACCGAAGTCATTGGGCCAGTAAGCATCGGCACGGGCCGTATAGAATGCACCATCTTCAGGATAGTTACCACGGCCGGGTTTGAAGTTGGCCAGGAGACATCCTTTTTTGTTTCTCAGGTAGTAGTTACCCCAGGGGAACATGGACTGTGAACGACCACCGCGTGCGGCATATTCCCATTCGGCTTCCGTAGGCAGGCGGAAATCTGATTCCGTCGCTTTCTTGGTCCTGATCAGGAAAGAATTCAGATACTGCGTTCTCCACTCGGCAAAGGCGGTAGCCTGTTTCCAGTTTACGCCCACCACCGGGTAGTTACCAAAAGCCGGGTGAGAGTAATACCTCTTGGTCATCGGCTCATTGTAGGAATAGGAGAAATCGCGTATCCATACCAGTGTGTCAGGATAGATAGGAATATCTTTCTTGATGATGAATTGAGCGCGGGGCTTTCCTTCATTTACTTTCAAGGCAGCTTCTTTCAGGTCGAATGTTTCGGAATGATAGATCATCTTACGGGGATCTATTTCCTTCTTTCCAAAAATGCGGTTATCGGGAGAAAGAATCAACTGATCAATTTTTTCAACCGTGGCTTTATCTTCCCATTTAATCATCTGGGCCTTTTTCCAGTCGATCACAAATTTGCCATCCACATCTTTACCCAGCTGCATCAAGGTAGCAGCAATAGAGTCTCTTACCCAGTTGGTGAACTGGCGGTATTCATTATTGGTAATTTCAGTGGCATCCATCCAGAAGCCATTGATTGATACCTGCTTATTGCGGGAAGTAAATGCGTAATTCATATCCTCGTCACTGGGACCCATATGAAAAGTTCCAGGCGGAATGAAAACCATTCCGGGAGGCTTCGATAGATTGTACTTACTGGCTGGAGCTACGCCGTGCAATTGGCCGTCATCCGGTAAGCCTGCATGGGATTTTCCCATTTTACCACATCCGGCCGCAAGGAAAATTGCAGCTAGGGATATCGGAATGGATAGGTTTTTCATTTTCATAATATTAAAGGGTATTGGACAAAAATATTGTTTTGACGATATCTTCATCACAATTTTAAAATTTATTTTTTAAAAGTCAAAGTTTTCGAAACGGTAAATTTGTAAACGGTATTTTTACTATTATATTGTAAGGTCTAGTTTTAATAGTTATGCAGGTTTTCAAGCAGGGCGGTTAATTCATGTACCTCAGTTACAGGGTTTTGGCATGAATAATCCTTACATAAAAAAATAAGGGTCGATTCGGTCAGCGGCTTATCCTTCAAAAGAGGGAATTGACTGTTTTGACTGGTAGCAGATTGTAGAACGCGATTGGGAATAAAATTATGCAAAAATTCTTTACGAATTTCATCCGGTTCCCGCCCGGTGATCACGACTTCCAGCGTACCATACGTGATAGCCAGGAGCAAAGTTGCCCAATATCCGAAAGAAGAAGGATACTGAATCACCGTCTGGCCTAAGTTCCGGGCATTTGCCAGGGCCCGTTCCCTCCATTCCGGCCGGTCAAAAATTACCGATAAAAATAAAATGTTAAAACTCATGACCGCGTTGCCAGACGCAGTTGCACCGTCATATATCTCTTTTTTTCTTAAAATGATGTCGCGCTGGTCCTTATGTGTATAAAAGAAAAAACCATCTTCATCGCTGAAGTGGACCATCACCCATTCAGCCAGGTCTTTTGCTTTGACCAGGTACTCGCTGTTTCCGGTGATCTCCTGCAAGTTGAGCAACGCTTCCAGCAGGTATGCATAGTCGTCCAGGAATCCCGGTTGTGATGCGCGATTGTGCTTGCAGGTGTGATAAAAATGAAATATCCCTTCTCCCTTCATCCTTTCCCACAAAAAGTTCATGCTGCCGATAGCAAGCACGCGGTATTCCGGGGTTCCCAACGCCGCAAATGCCTTGCAGCAGGCGGTGATCACCAGTGCATTCCAGCCAAGCAGGATCTTGTCGTCTAACCCCGGACGAATCCTCCCGTTGCGTGCTTCGAAAAGTTTTGTCCTGCATTCCGCCAGTTTATTTTTTACAAGGACCGGATCCATTCCCTGCTGCGCAGCAAAAGCCTCCGGGGTCGTGACAGCATGCAGGATGTTCTTTTCTTCCCAGTTACCCCTCTCCGTTACATTGTAATATGCACAGAATAGTGCAGCGTCTTCTTTTAACAACGATACGATGTCCGATTTTTCCCAGACATAGTATTTGCCTTCAACGCCCTCGCTGTCTGCGTCAAGAGCGGCATAGAAACCTCCGTCCACAGCCCGTAGTTCCCGGCTGATAAACTCCATGGTTTCCGAAATGGCGCGGCGGTAATGCTCTTTGCCGGTAAGCTGGTATGCTTCGCTGATAACGGTCACCAGTAATGCATTATCATAAAGCATTTTTTCAAAATGAGGAACAAGCCAGCGGGCATCGGTGGAATAGCGCGCAAAGCCGCCGCCCAATTGGTCGTAGATGCCACCCAATATCATTTTGTCGAGGCTCAGACAGGCCTGTTTGAGCGCGGCTTCGTGTCTTGTATAATAATAATACTGGAGCAGGAAGCGGATGCAATGAGTTTGGGGAAATTTGGGCGCCCCGCCGAATCCCCCTTCCTGGCGATCGGCAGATTTCATCAGGTTGTTGAAAAGGCTGTGGAGATGCTCCGTTGCAAACGGTTCGTTGGTTCCTGCGCCGGCAATACCTGGACCCGTTATGCCAAACGCGTTGGACCTTATGATATGTGCCGTGAGATTTTCAGACTGATCCTCTATTTCCTTGCGCCTGTTCCGGAAAGCCTCCGAAACGTTGGCAAGTAGATTTTTCCAGGAAGGCCTGTTGAACGCGGGCTGAGGTGGGTAATACGTGCCCCCATAAAAAGGTTTGCCCTCCGGAGTCAGGAATACGTTCAGGGGCCATCCCCCGCTGCCGGTCATGGCCTGAACCGCATCCATGTATATATGATCCAGGTCCGGGCGTTCCTCCCGGTCAATTTTGATGTTTACGAAAAGGCGGTTCATCAGCTCGGCCGTGGAAGGGTCTTCAAAGCTCTCCCGCTCCATAACATGGCACCAGTGACAGGCTGAATAACCGATGCTGATCAGGATGGGTTTGTCTTCTGCTCTGGCCTTTTGCAGGGCTGTTTCACCCCAGGGATACCAGTCAACCGGATTGTGTGCGTGTTGCAGCAGGTAAGGGCTGGTTTCATTGATCAGATGATTGGAAGGCATATCCGCAAGCTACATCATTTCAGGAACTGACCGGTCGCGACGGGACAACTGACAGCCAGTGAACACACAATTTTTGGAGAAAGAGTTATCTCCTTTTAAGAATATCGGCCAGGTATTTTTCAAGCGCAGAAACCATGGAGGGAGCCTGCGGCAGGGGCGCCTTGATTTCAAGTGTGAGACCGGCATCTTCCACGGCTCTGAACGTGTTGTTTCCAAACGCCCCGATCTTGGTACCGTTTTGTTTGTATTTGGGGAAATTGTCGAATAAACTCCTGACGCCGCTGGGGGTAAAAAAGCAGATGATATCGTATTCTTCCTTAACCAGCACCTCCCTGATATCATTGCTGATGGTGCGGTACATGAAGGGTGTGGCAAATTCGCAATTATTGTTTTTCAGCCATCCCACAATTTCATTGTCCTGCTGATTTTCCGAACAGGGATAGATGAATTTTTCGTTCTCTTTATGCTTATTGATCACCTCGAACATGCTCCTGTTGGTGCCATCAGCGCCATAGAACACCTTTCGCTTCCTGTAGAGGATGAATTTTTGGAGATAGAGTGCCACCGCCTCGGTGATGCAAAAGTATTTTGTGTCCTGGGAGATATTGATCTTCATTTCTTCGCAGATCCTGAAGAAATGATCGATGGCGTGCCTGCTGGTGAAGATCACAGCAGAATAATTAGATATCTCTATTTTTTGCTTCCTGAAGTCCTTGGCCGGGATGGGCTCAAGCCGGATAAAGGGATGGAACGACAATTCCACATCAAATTTCCTTGCAAGCTCAAAATATGGAGACTTGTCTGTTTCGGGCCGGGGTTGAGTGATTAAAATTTTTTTCACAGTTTTATCAGATAACTCAGAAACGCCTTTTTTTTCCCTGTTGTTAACCATGATTTTCAGGCAAGTAGTAATGCAAAGTTAATAAGCTTTTTCGAGATAACTCAATAACACCTTGTAAATCAGGAGAAGGGGTGCTATCTCGAAGGCGCAAAGGTATAAAAAAAAGTGCAATCCGTTTAGTTTTATTTCTTTTCTGATGGGGCCATACGAAATGGCAAAACGCCGGACGAAAAAGAAACCAAGCATGATCAGGGAAAGGGTAACGGCCGTTTCGGCGATTAAAGCGTTTGAAAATGATAGCATTACAAGAAAGGGCAAAAGGAAGACCCCCATTATTTTATTGGTCATAAACACGATAAAAATGTAGGTATCGGTGGCCCTTTGAATGTTGAAGACCCAACCCACGCATTTTAAAACGATAAACTTTACCAGGTAGATGGCCACCAGGATCAGGGAACAATTCAGGAGGAGTTGCCAGAACCCCACCCGGATCGGCAGGTTGAAATACAGGATCAGGTAGCTGCAATAGAGGCCCCCGCTGATCACAAAGAAAGTGTTTAGCAGGAGGGAAGGAAACGGGGCCTGCATCACCTGTTCCCGGATCTGTTGCTGGCGCATCGAAACCCGGAAAAACAGGGTCATCAGGTTGGCCAGGTATTTTCCAAAAAGGGCCCTTACAATGGCAAAATAGAAAAGGATCCCCATCATGAGATAAAATAACCGGTCATAGGATTTCTCCACATGGATATTCTCAGTAGCTGTAAAACCCTTTGCAGAAAAAGAAAAAAAACTGTTTGAACGGAGGGTTTTCTGAAAGTTGTCACCGGCAGGAGCCTGAATGGCATCGGGGGAGACGGGGGTGGTTTCCGTTTTTTTGAGGATCTGTGAATCCGTCCTGGCTGCGGCATTGAACACAGCCAGACTATCCTTCCTGGCATGGGGGATGATCTTTTTCTTAATGGGGTGCAGCGTACCGCTGTCCACAAGAAGAAGGGCCGGTTTTAAAGGAATTGAATCTTTGATGATCACCGTGTCTTTTTCTGTCTGGCCAAATACCATCGCGAAACAAAAAAGGAACAGGGTAACCAGTAAGCAATATTTTGTCACATGTCGAAAGTTACGGTTGCAAAATAAACAAATTGGCGTCGGAAATGCGAATATGTAACGATAGGGATCGGCATTTGTTATGCATGAAAAATTTATCCCCCTCTTGCGGTATTCAATGGGCTCCAGTGATGTCGGTTCCCCTGTTTCTTTAGAAAAAGTTCAGGTATCCCAGGTGAATTTTGGCTTGTCGCAGATTCAGGCTGTTGTCGCCGGCCTTACCCAGCGCATACGACATATTAAAGATCCCTGCCTTTGTTTCAAATGCCAGACCCACGCCAAAACCCAGGTAGGTACTGCTCATAGCATAGGTAGGTACGTTGTTGGAGGCCCATCCATAGTCCACAAAGGAAAAAATGTAAGAATTCTGGCCGATGAGATACCTGAATTCCGCCGTGCCTACTGCATACCGCGAGGCCAGGATACTTTCTTCATCAAATCCACGCAATAGTTTGTATCCCCCGATCTGGAATACTTCATTCCGGAAATTATTGGGGCTTTGGAAAACCCCGGCGTTTACAGCAAGTTTGAGGGTGGAGGCCCGCGAAACCTGGAAATAGTGGGCGGCGTCCAGCTTCAGGCGGAACTCATAACTGTTCAGCTTGACCGAATCATAAAGCTGGTTAAAGTCAAAAGCGGAATCGGAAGGATCAATCAGTTTTACAATGCTGTTGTTCTTTCGGATGGTCTTGGTTCCCACCGACCCGGTGAAATGGAGTTCATTTCCCCTGAGCGGGTTAAAGAGGTAGTTCGTGTTGATATAGTTGTAGGTTACCCCGAGGCTAACCGAACTTACATCCGCCTCGGAGGGCAGCTGATGGGTTGCGATGACCTGCAGTGTATCCACCGTGATGAGGTTTGAACTGGCAGTCTGGATAAATACGCTTCCATTCCTGGTGGAAGATGCGGTGTACTGTACGCCCAGTATGCCGTTGATATTTATATAAGACGAATCTTTTTTAAATAAATCAAAGGAGGCGTTGATACCGAACGGCGAATTAAAAATAAAGGGTTGTTGAAAACTCAGGTTGAGTCTGGGCGATTGCACCTGTACCTGTTGCCAGTTGAGACCGATGCTTTCCCCGTTGCCGAGGGAATTCTTAAGATTGACGGTGGCTTCCCCCGTAACGAGCAACCGGTTGTTGGTCAACTGGTCGTTGTTGGGAAGAAACCCGATCAGCACATCCACCTGGCTGGCTTTTCTGGGTTTCAGATACAAATTGAGAATGGACCCGCTTCCCAGCAGGGTCAGGCTCCAGGGTCTTTCTTCCTGGATATAGGGCAGTTCCATGATCTTTTTGCTGATGGCCTGTAATTTGTCCTTCCGGTACATGCTTCCGTTCTGGATATTCAGGTAACGTTGTAAAAAATGCATGGAAATTTTCGCCGAACCGATGATCCGGATGCTGTCGATGGTATACAGGGGACCCTTAAAGATGGCCAGGGTTGCCGACAGTACGCCCTGGCTGAGGACAATACTGTCCAGCGATATGCGGGCAAAAGGATAGCCATTGTTCTCCATGTAGTCCAGGATCTGCTGCTGCGCTTTTTGTATTTGCTGGAAATTGAAAAGCCTGCCCGTTAATTTCAGATCGTTCCACCCACTTGCAGCCAGGATATTTTCGTCGGCTTTCCGGGTATGGATATGCCCCCATTTGTACACATCCCCCACATAGAGATTCACGACGGCCTGTATGGAATCGAACCGGATGCTATCGATGGAGGCAGCAGCAAAGCCTTTTGCCTGCAGTATGGAAGGCATGCGATAGATATATTCAGTGCATGCGTCCCGGTTTTTAAAGGCCTCCTGCAGTCCGAGGTTTTTCTGGTTGAATACGGAATCCCTGTCCACACAAACAACTTTCAGGCGGTATTGCGAATAACCGGACAGTCCTACCAGCGTCAGCCATACACAAGCAGCGGCATATAATCCTAATTTTGTCATTCGCGCGGTAAGGGATTCATCCGTAATATTCGATAAAAATAGTCAAACAAGATGGCAGGTATCTATCTTCATATTCCGTATTGCAGGCAAGCCTGCCACTACTGCAATTTCCACTTCTCCACTTCATTGAAAAGTAAAAACGATTTTGTGCCGGCTTTATTGAAGGAAGCTGCGTGGCGAAAGGAATATCTTCATGGGGAAACTATTGAGACGATTTATTTTGGTGGCGGCACTCCTTCCCTGCTGACCCTTGACGAATTGCAGGTTGTGCTGGAAAAGCTGTATGAGCTGTTTGCCGTGGACCCGCTTGCCGAGGTGACACTGGAAGCCAACCCGGACGATGTCAATCCACGCATCGTTGGCGGGTGGAAAAAGGCAGGTATCAACCGGCTCAGTGTGGGTGTGCAATCATTTTTTGAGGAGGACCTGCGTTGGATGAACCGGGCACATCATGCCGGGCAGGCCGTCGACAGCGCGTTGGCCGCGCTGGCCGAGTGCATGGATCTAAACATCGATCTTATTTACGGGACGCCCACCCTGAACGACGGCCATTGGCAGGAAAATGTGGAAAGAGCCGTTTCGCTGGG
Organism: Puia sp.; assembly: GCA_035499675.1. Lineage (GTDB taxonomy): Bacteria > Bacteroidota > Bacteroidia > Chitinophagales > Chitinophagaceae > Puia. Next base: position 1,075 of record DATJYH010000466.1, on the reverse strand, counting down.
GGTTCCCCACCTGTCTTGTTACGCACTCACGGTTGAACCCAGAACTGCCTTGCACAAATTTATCGCACAAAAAAAAATGGCATCCCCGGATACGGAGGACCAGGCCAGGCAATTCCGGTTGCTGATGAAATGGATGGCGGAGGCCGGTTATGAGCACTACGAAATTTCCAACTTCGCGTTACCCGGCAAAAGAAGCAGGCACAATACAGCCTACTGGCAGGGAAAAAAATATCTGGGTCTTGGTCCTTCAGCACATTCCTACGATGGCCGGTCCAGGCAGTGGAATGTAGCCGGCAACACAAAATATATCCGCGCCATTGAGCACCAGGAATTGCTTTTTGAAAAAGAAGACCTTGGTCCCGTGCAGCTGATCAATGAATACATTATGACTTCACTGCGAACTCTGGAGGGACTGGATGTGAACTATGTTGCCGCCAGGTTCGGAAATTATGCAGGGGGCATCCTTTTAAAGCGAGCTGATAAATACATCCGCACCAATCAAGTGGAGCCTGTAGGACAGCGGCTACTACTGACGAATGAGGGGAAACTATTTGCGGATGGGATCGCGTCAGATCTTTTTTTTGAAAACGTTGACCAACCCGTTATTCATTTTGATGATCATGCCTCCTGAAACGCTCCCTGACGTATCGGAACAACTGTCCAACGATGAGGAGGCTTACCATCAGTAGGATGGTGGTAAAACCGAGGCCCTGGTATGAAAGAGGCATCATGATGGACGTTTTTTAGTTAACGATTACAGATGACTATTGACAGACAAGGATTTCATTGACCTTCTCTCCTAACCACGGTCCGTTCTTATCTGCCGTCTCTACTTATTAGACGAGAAAACTTTCAATTTGTTTATAGCCTTCGCGAACTTTAACATTTTCCCAAAGAATCCGGTAGATGGTTTCCGCAATAGGCATGTCTGCCTTTACTTTTTTATTGACCAGATACAGGCATTTACTGGCATTATAGCCCTCCGCGACCATGTTTAACTCCAATTGGGCCGCTCTTACCGAGTACCCCTTCCCGATCATATTCCCAAAAGTGCGGTTCCGGCTGAACAAAGAAT
>DATJYH010000465.1:0-11714 GCA_035499675.1 Puia sp. | reverse complement strand
CCACGAAAGCTTACCTCACTGTGCGCTTAGGAGGTTTTCCCGGGCGAATGTAAACTCAGGAACTCGTCAGTAAAATTAAATTGGGACCGCTGCAGTGGCTTGCACATATTTAGTATGAAGAAGGAAAATGCAGGAGCAACTATCAGTAAACCTTTCTTCATAAAAATATTTGAGAAGTATTTGAAGGTACACATTATTTGATACTAATTTCAATTCCCCAAACTTTTTTTTAAAAATTCGGATAAATAATTTTCAGCCCCATGGCTCCTAGTTCGGAAAGCCAATTTTAGGATATGGTAACCAATGACTTCAAAAAAAATCCAGGCGTCGGCCGGCCCGTTTCCCCTCTGAAAAAAATAATAACCGCTAATTTTACAGTTTTGAAGTAAAAATTTTTTATTTTCTTTTCACCGAGTGTTTTGGGTTAACTGCCCAACCATATGCAAAAAACAATTACGCTGAAACTGCTCCCTGCCGAAGCTGCAGATTCAGCTACCATCCGGCAATATGCGGCACAGGCCGCCGGCCACAAAGCAGGACAGCTAAATGGATTCCGGATCCTGAAACGATCCATCGATGCAAGGGGCCGACAGCCCTGGATTTTACTTACATTACTGCTGTTCATCAATGAGCCTCCCGATCAAAGCGCGCAATACAACCTTGTATACCGGGATGTTTCCCACGCACAACATAGTGTGATCATTGTAGGAGCCGGACCTGCCGGGCTGTTTGCGGCACTCAGGCTGCTTGAGTCGGGGATACGACCCATCCTGTTGGAAAGAGGCAGGGATGTCCGCTCGCGCAGAAGAGACCTGGCCAGGCTCAACAAGGAGGGGCTGGTCAACCCGGAAAGCAACTATTGTTTTGGTGAAGGAGGAGCAGGCGCCTACAGCGACGGGAAATTGTATACCCGCAGCAGCAAGCGGGGAGATGTGCAACGCATATTGAACATCCTGGTGCGGTTCGGCGCCGGGGAAAATATATTGTACGATGCACATCCTCATATCGGGACTAATAAACTGCCGAATATCATCAGCGCCATCAGGCAACAGATCCAGGAAATGGGTGGTATTTTTTTGTTTGAGAAAAAAGTAACGGATCTCATTATAAAGGACAACCTGCTGCTGGGCGTAACCTGCGCCGACGCCTCTTCTTACCGTGCCGATGCAGTGATACTGGCAACCGGGCACTCCGCCAGGGACATTTTTGAATTGATGCAGCGCAAAAAAATTCTGGTAGAGCAAAAACCGTTCGCCCTGGGTGTGCGTATTGAACATCCCCAACGCCTGATCGACTCCATACAATATAAATATGCGCCGGGAAACTTCCTGCCCGGCAAAGGGCCCGATCTGTCGCATCTTCCTCCGGCTTCCTACAGCCTCGTGGAACAGGTAGCAGGAAAAGGCGTATTTTCTTTTTGTATGTGTCCCGGTGGCATCATCGCGCCCGCGGCGACAGCGCCCGGTGAATTGGTTGTTAATGGCTGGTCTCCCTCTAAAAGAAACAACCCTTTCGCCAATTCCGGGATCGTAGTGAGCGTGGAGGAAAAAGACCTGCTGCCATTCAAAAAGCATGGACCACTCGCAGGCGTCTATTTTCAGCAGGCGGTGGAAACAAAGGCCTTCCAGCTTGGAGGCGGGAAACTCGTGGCACCTGCCCTGCGCATGACCGATTTCGTGGAAGGAAAGATTTCTTCCTCGCTGCCTGCCTGCTCCTACCTGCCAGGTATCCGGGCCGCGCCTATGCAGGAAATACTTCCGGGCTTTATTTACGAAGACCTGCGAAAGGGTTTTATTGCATTCGGAAAAAAAATGAAAGGTTACTATACGGAGGAGGCTGTGATCGTCGCCACCGAATCAAGAACCTCTTCCCCTGTCCGTATTCCCAGGGATCCACAAAGCCTGGAGCATCCGCAATTAAAAAATTTTTATCCATGCGGGGAAGGCGCGGGCTATGCAGGAGGAATCGTCAGCGCAGCCATGGATGGTGAAGCCGTGGTTGCCAGGATTGCCGGCAAATTGATTTCTTCAACATGAATTGTTCCCCTGAATTTACGTACTCATGGCATCACTATCTGGCTGGCGGATTTCGATGCTGAACCGTCCATAACAGGTTTTTTTGCCACAGGTCATCCTGCCGGTAAACCCTGCGTTCCTGCTTTAGTGCCTTCTTCTCTTTTTTTGACCAGTCGCCACCCAGCAACGGGTCAAGATCAGGTTCGCCCGCATCCTTCCAGCAGGTATACCAGAAATCAGCGATCAGGTTCGCCGAATGCTGCAGTTGTTCCTGGATGGTATTGCCCAGGCGCTGGTTATAATTGAGTGCAAAAGCCGCGCTGTACATTTTGAATTCCCTGCCGTTTCTTTTTTGAACCGAATATTTTGTTGAATCCGTAAAGCCCCTGCTTGCCTCCCTTTCCTGCGCCAACAGATCCGGCAGCAACCCATGCGCATGCCGGATAGCCTCCCAAATGGCCATGGCCGGATTCCCCAGGTAGCGGGCGGTATGGCCGCTGTACAACCGGTAGTGACTGATCTCTAATTCGGGAATCGTGGTTTCCCAAAGATTGTGTATCCCCTTTTGACCGGACAACTGGCCATCATAATTGATTGTGGTGTGCAACGGAACATGCGCATCACCGATATAATGGCCAAGATCAGCCGCATAAAACAGGATGCTGTCTTTATTCCCGCTGCGAAACGCCTTCGTGAGCAGGTCCTTTGTCATGAGTACCTGGTAAGGTACATATCCATATTTCACAAGGCTGTCCCTGCCGTACGCCCGCAGCGCATCCGTCCAGTGCAACGGCATTTTCCACGCAGCAGAATCGCCATAGCGCTCGAGGTCGATAAAATGGCGGGGAGCTTCCAGGGAATCCTTGTTGCGCCGGATATCCGGTTGTATGATCTCTTTCAGCAGATAATCCATATTTTTATAGAAGAAGGGACGCATTTCCCGGGGCAATTCATAGATCGACAACTGGCCAACGGTCTGGTGAACCAGGAAACCCCAACTGCTGCCCGTTACCAGGATGACAGCTAACAGGGTGGCTCTCAGGAAACAAATCATATTGGACATGCTATATTATTTTTCCGCGAAATTGATTGAAAAAATTCATTATCCTTTAGTGTTACCCGTTTAATAATTATTTTGTAACGCCCGGGTTCCGGGACAATACCTAACCACTGCTACATGAACATGCTGGAAGTTAAAGGACTGAAAAAATACTTTGCCACACAAAAGGCGGTAGATGATATTAGTTTCAGCCTGGACAAGGGTTCCATATTTGGCCTGCTGGGACCCAATGGTGCGGGTAAAACCACCCTGATACGTATGATCACGGGGATCTTTTACCCGGATGAGGGCGAAATCCTTTTCGACGGAAAAAAATTTGATCCGGCCAATGACACGGTTCATATCGGGTATATGCCGGAGGAGAGAGGATTGTATAAGAAAATGAAAATCGGGGAGCAAGCCGTATACCTGGCTCAGCTGAAGGGATTGAGTAAACAGGAGGCAATGGAGAAAGTAAAGAAATGGTTTGTGAAATTTGAGATGCAGTCCTGGTGGAATAAAAAGATGGAGGACCTCAGCAAAGGCATGGGGCAGAAACTGCAGTTTGTTATCACCGTGTTGCATCAGCCCAAACTCATCATCCTGGACGAACCTTTCAGCGGGCTCGATCCGGTAAATTCCAACCTGATCAAGAATGAAATTTTTGACCTCGCCAAAAATGGTGCCACCGTTATCTTCAGTACGCACCGTATGGAGCAGGTGGAAGAGATTTGCGATCATATCATACTGGTAAACCTCGGAAAAAAGATATTGGACGGCGGGGTTACACAGATCAAAAAAGATTTCAAGGAAAACAAATTCAGCATACAACTTTCATCCCTGCCTGCGCAGGTTTCCGGCTCATCTTTTGACCTGATTGAACAGCAGGGGAATAAGCTGGTGGTCCGGATCAGGGATGGCTATTCCGGTAACGATGTGCTCCAGCATTTCATACAGCAGCAGGCCGGCATCGAAGCTTTTCATGAAATATTGCCCTCGCTGAACGAGATCTTTATCCGGGAAGTGGAAGGCACCAGGGCCAGGACAAGAGCCTTTCAACCCATTACATAAAACTGATCTGAAAGCCCAAAGAACTATATAAGGCATGTTCCATCTTCCAACCAGCTATTCCAAACTCATTGCAATATGAATAAGATCGGCCTCATTATCCGGAGAGAATACCTCAGCAGGGTGCGCAACCGGACCTTTGTACTAACCACCATCCTGATGCCCCTGCTGATCGTGTTGTTTATTGCAGGTACTATTTTTCTTTCGATCAAGGGAAAGGAAAAATTAAAGATAGCCGTCGTGGACGACAATCATTTTTTTGAGCGCAACCTGAAAAACAGTAATGACATCAGTTTTGAATTCCCTGCCGGTGTCGATACTGCCAATTACCTGCAAAAGGGATATTCGGCCATCTTACTGATCCCGAAGTTTGAGGGCACACAAAAAACAAATTATGTGATCCGCTCCAAAAAAAGCATTGGGCTGGGAAGCAAGGAAACCATTGAGGGTAAAATCAACGCCGCCATCGAAGACAATATGCTGCAGCAATCGGGGATCAGCCGCAGCCAGCTGGACTCTATCCATACCCGGTCACAATTCGCCGAATTGAAATCGCTGCAGGAGCACGGCAATAAAACAGAGGAGAGCAACCAGGCACTCGCGTACGGGATCGGTTATAGTTGTGGTATACTGATCTATATCATCATGCTCATTTATGGCATGATGGTATTACGGGGTGTTATGGAAGAAAAAACAAGCCGGATTGCAGAAGTAATGGTCAGCAGTGTGAAACCCTTTGAGCTGATGATGGGAAAGATTGTGGGGATTGGCGCCGTAGGGCTCACCCAGTTCCTGATGTGGGTGGTGCTCATCATTGTGCTTACAAGTGCGGTGCAGGCCTTTATCCCCCATGATACGCTGGTGCAGGTGCAGGCTCTCCAGCAACACAATGGTAATATGCCCGGTGGTGGTATGGTGCAGGCCAGCGAACAGGCACAGCAGATATACAATATTCAACACACGCTGGGCACTGCCAACTGGCCGCTGATCCTGGGATGTTTTGCCTTTTACTTTCTGGGGGGATACTTATTTTATGCCGCGTTGTTTGCAGCCGTAGGGAGCGTAGTGGAAGATGTGCAGAACTCACAGAGCCTGACCCTGCCCGTTACCATGCCCATCATTTTTGCCTTTTTGATCATGAGTGTAGTGGTGTACACACCCGATACTCCCCTGGCCATCTGGGCCAGCCTGATTCCTTTCAGTTCACCGATTGTAATGCTGGCGCGTATTGCTTATGGTGTGCCCGGCACCGTGCCGTACTGGCAACTGATCCTGAGCATGCTGTTGCTGGTGGGCGGTTTCCTGTTCACTACCTGGATGGCGGGAAAGATTTACAGGACGGGAATCCTGCTGTATGGAAAAAAAATCAGCTGGAAAGAAATGTGGAAATGGGCATTCAGGAGATCCTGACCAACCCATGGCCCGGGATCCGTTGATCTGCGAACAGCTGTAATATCTTCCATCAAATCATACCTCTTCAATCATTTGATATGAAATACCTGATTTCCTGTTGCTCTTTTTTATGCCTGGCGCTAACCGGCATGGCCCAGGTGATCATTCAAAAAGATCCTGTGATAGAGAAAATGGTCGCAGAGGTAAACGCGGACAGCCTCAAAGCCGACATCCTGCAACTGGTGGGTTTTGGAACCAGGCATACGCTCAGCACCGCTGATCCCAAAAAAGGCATCGGCGCTGCCCGCGAATGGATCCTCTCCCGGTTCCGGGATTTTTCAAAAAACAGCGAAGGACGCATGACCGTGGAAGCAGACAAATGGGTACTCCCCGCCGACAAGAACCGGGTGGATGTAACTGCGGAGGTAGGCAATGCCATGGCTATTTTACATGGAACAGATACGGCAGATAAAAGGATTTTTATCATCAGCGGTCATATGGACAGCCGGGTGTCGGATGTTATGAACAGGTCATCGGATGCGCCCGGCGCGAACGACGATGGCAGCGGGACAGCTGCTGTTTTGGAATGCGCCCGCGTCATGAGCCGGCATGCATTTCCCGCAACCATCATTTTTGTGGCCGTTTGCGGGGAAGAGCAGGGTTTGCTGGGCAGCGACCATCTTGCCGAAAGAGCAAAACAAAACAACTGGGATATTGAAGGCGTGCTGAACAACGACATCATGGGCAGCAATCAAAGCAGCGAGACCCATATCATCGACAATACAAGGATCCGCGTGTTCAGCGAGGGGCTTCCCTATTTTGAGCTCGACAAGAATGCCCAGAACATCCGGACCATGGGCCTGGAAAACGACGGCAGGGCCCGGCAACTGGCCCGCTATGTCAGGGAAATGGGTGAACGTTATGTAGCCAACCTGGAAGTGGTACTGGTATACCGCAACGACCGTTTCCTCCGCGGCGGTGATCATTCTTCGTTTGTGCAGCGGGGTTATACTGCGGTGCGGATCACCGAAATGAATGAAAACTATGAACACCAGCACCAGGACGTGCGCATGGAAAAAGACATACAATACGGCGACCTTGCCTCCTTTATGGATTTTGAATACCTCCGGAAAAATACGGCGTTAAACCTCGCCTGTCTCGCCAACCTGGCAAAATCTCCCCCGCCACCCCTGGCATTGAAAATGGACGTGCAGCGACTCGGCAATTCAACCTGGCTCTACTGGAAGGCGCCAAAAACGGGGAGACCAAAAGGCTATTATGTGCTGATGCGGGAAACCTACCAGGCATTATGGCAAAAGAAGTTTTTTACCAGCGGAACTGAAATGCGCCTGCCCTATTCCAAAGACAATTATTTCTTTGCCGTACAGTCGGTCGGTGAAGACGGCAATGAAGGGCTGCCCGTTGTTCCTTCCATAGGGCGGTGAACATCTTCTCCCAACAATTTCAAAAAAAACCTGTTCCGGGTAACTATTTACGAAAACGATCGTATATTTATACGATGAAATTCGTATGAATTTACCGACAGCGGGGCGATGCCCGGAGGAAATCGAAGTAAAAAAAATGGCAAGAATCCGCGCAGGTCATGCAACAGGATTGCATAAATACAGACTTTATAGCAGCGTTTCCAAAGACCCGTGCTGAATAAACGCAAAGAAATCAAAAAAAAATGGCCGATCGGTCACCGGGTTCGGGAAAAAATAGTAAAGAACATAGAGAGGATCAGTCGCATATCCATCATAAAACAACCAGGGCCTGATGGAAATACAGCAGGGAGGACAGGCGGCGCCACTGGGTTGTATCGAAACCGGCAGGTTTATATCGACATAGATTAAGCCTCATGTGTAGTAGAAAAAACGGGGCTGTTCCCAGCCCCGTTTAATGTATTGTAAGATTTCTCCTGTACTAATTTATCTCAAGCATCCTGATAAACAGGTTATCGGGTTCCTCCTCCCGAGGATCTACCTCTTCACGGTTGAATTCCACATTAATTTTCAGGGTTGTCTTTTCACTGACCTGTACCCCGCTGCGTTTATACAATTGGTATCCCCTCTTATCAAATTGCAGGTTTACCTGTGAAGACGGGAGTTGGGAAAAACGGAAAAATCCATCGGCATCCGTAGTGACTTCACAACTGCCGCTTGAAATTTTAGAAGTTGCAGACACCAGCACGCCGGCTACAGGTTTCCTGGTAACTGCATCGGTAACATAACCCTGCAGCAAACAGGGATCTGGTTTCCCGCTATCGGCCCGTGAACTGTGGGATAGCAGCAGTATGGCCACCATCAATAAAACGGATGTGCTTTTTTTCATAAAACAGTGTTTAATGGTCAGGCAGCGATATGGGGCAGCGATTAAAAATGGCCCGACGGTTTATGATCCCCGATCCGGCCAATTCATAGCTGGGGCGCTGGCTTCTCCTGCAAATTTACTGCCGGCAATAACATGAACCGCAAAGCATCTTTTCTTTTAAGACGTAGTTCCAGGCCGATTGGTTACCTGAAGACATGAAAACAGGAAATTATTTTCCCATGAAATTTGTTAAAGAGGTTTTCCCTTAGTCCGGACAGGGCGGAGAGGATGAGCATGTGAAGAAGTCGGTTTGTGGCGGATGATCAGCTTTCGCCCAGGTCTATTTCAGTGTTGTCGCCGATATTGAGGCTGCGGCTTTCTCCCTTCACCTCCGTATCGCTGCCTATCAGCGAATGGGTCAGTACAATATCAAACAGGTTGGCAAAGGACCCGATGATGGAATCTTTGATGATGGAATAGTTTACCTGGGTTTTTTCGCCAATGGCCACATTGGGGCCGATGATGGAGTTCCGGATATCGCAGCCCGAGGCAATGCTTACCGGCTGTATGATGATGGTATTTTCAAACTGGCGGTCGGCGGCGATGCTTCCGCCAAATTTCTTTAATAGCTTGGCATTGGAATCGAGCAGGGTTTCCTTCTTGCCACAATCAAACCAGTTCTGCACCTTAAAAGCCTGAAACTTTGCGCCGTTTTTAATCATACACTCAATGGCATCCGTAAGGTTGTACTCTCCGTAGCTGGTAAGCTCGTTCTGGATATTGTTCTCAAGACAGCTGAATAAAAACTGCGTCTCCCGGATCCGGTAGATACCTACCAGGGCCATATTTGATTTGGGTATCTGTGGCTTTTCCACCACACGGCTGATGCTGCCATTTTCATCGATTTCTGCCACACCGAAATTCCTGGGATCATCAACACGCTTCACCCCCAGCGTGGAATAGGGTTTGTCGAGGACCTGTTGTACGTCAAACTCGCAGATCGTGTCCCCCAGTACAATAAACACTTCATCATCTCCCACAATTTCCCTCGTCAGCAATACCGCGTGCCCAATCCCATGTCGCTCATTTTGCACCACAAACCGGGCAGAAAGTTGCGGATACTTGTCCCGGACATAGTCCTGTATTTTTTCCCCCAGGTAACCAATGATAAAAATAAATTCGTGTATGCCCGCCTCCAGCAACTGGTCTACGATGATGCTCAGGATGGTTTTGCCGGCCAATGGTATCAGCGCCTTTGGCTGGGTATAGGTGTGGGGACGCAATTTGGTACCCGCTCCCGCCACCGGAATAATTGCTTTCATATTTGCGTGTTTGTCACTTTTGCCGCGAACCCATGCTATACTTCACTTCCGCCGCCTGTTGGTGACCGGGAATTATCCAACGCACAACTGATGGTTCACCGGCTGCCGCTGTCTTTGTCCCGAAAGTCGGGATAAAGATAAACGTTGCGCCGACATTTCTGCTGTCTGGCTTCATTTAAAAAAACGTGTGAATGTAGTAAATTTTATCATCACGCCTTCATTAAATTCCCCCCGCATCCCGCATCAGACGACCAGAACCACTATGACTGAACAAAAAAATGATGCCGGCACTTATTATGCACAGAATCGTCACATAATGACAGGAAATTTTCCTCAAAATGAGGTTGACTGCATCTTTTACGGATAGTTGACCTAATTTTGCGCCATGCAAAAAGACAGCCTGGTATTTGATCTTATACACAAAGAGCTGGAGCGCCAGCGGCACGGTATCGAACTCATTGCTTCGGAAAATTTTACCTCCCTGCAGGTTATGCAGGCCATGGGAAGTGTATTAACCAACAAATATGCAGAAGGCTATCCTGGCAGGAGGTATTATGGCGGCTGCGAGATTGTTGATCAAACGGAGCAGCTGGCTATTGATCGATTGAAGGAAATTTTTTCCTGCGATTATGCGAACGTACAACCACACAGCGGGGCCCAGGCTAACTATGCCGTATTGCTCGCCATCCTGCAACCGGGTGATAAAATACTGGGGCTCGACCTGAGCATGGGAGGTCATTTGACACACGGATCGCCGGTAAATTTCTCCGGCAAACTATACCGTCCCTTCTTTTATGGTGTCAAAAAGGAAGATGGGCTGTTGGACTACGACATGATGGAAAAAGTGGCCCGGCAGGAGAAACCAAAACTGATCATTTGCGGCGCGTCTGCCTATAGCCGGGACTGGGACTATGCCCGCATCCGGAGGATTGCTGATGTAATCGGGGCCTTTGTGATGTGTGATATGGCCCATCCCGCGGGACTGATCGCCAAGAACCTCCTGAACAGTCCCTTTGAGCATTGTCATTTTGTAACTTCTACCACGCATAAAACCCTGCGTGGACCGCGGGGCGGGATCATCATGATGAAAAAGGACTTTGAAAATCCTTTTGGGCTGAAAGATGTAAAAGGGAATATCCGCCTCATGAGCAACCTGCTCGACATGGCCGTTTTCCCGGGAAGCCAGGGCGGACCGCTTGAACACGTGATAGCCGCCAAGGCCGTTGCCTTTGGAGAAATACTGACCGAAGAATTTACCAGTTATGCCAAGCAGATCATTGCCAATGCCCAGGCCATGGCAAAAACATTTACCAGCAAAGGATACCATATCGTTTCAGGCGGTACTGACAACCACTTGCTCCTGATCGACCTCCGGAATAAAAACATCAGCGGAAAAAAAGCGGAAGCTGCACTGGGAAAAGCCGATATAACGGTTAACAAGAATATGGTGCCTTTTGATGACAAATCCGCCTTTGTAACTTCGGGTATACGTGTGGGTGTGCCCGCCATCAGTACCCGGGGCATGCGGGAAGCGCATATGGCCCAGGTGGTTGAATTTATTGACCGTGCACTCCTGAACGCGGATGACGATAAAAAACTGGAAACTGTTAAAAAGGAAGTCAATTTGTTCATGCAGGAGTTTCCGCTGTATCCCGAGCTTGGATAGTCATCCTTTCCCCGACTTGCGGATATCAGGCTTTTACATAAACTTCAAGGGGGCTTTATAATTTTTTTTGCAATGCCTGTGCGTCCTGCTTCATATCCAGGTTATTTTCCACTACCTGTTGCAGCAATTGTTTGGACTTTTCGCCATCTCCGTCTTTATTGCGACGCATCAGTGTGAGGGCTTCATAAAACAGGCCGGAATTGACGCGGAGATTGGTAAGGGATTCCAGTTTTCTGAAGTAATTCAGGGCCTGGTCATATCGTTGCAAACGCAAAGAAATAATACCTGCTTTTTCAAGTGCCGTTGGATTGGAAGGATCGGTCTGTAACATTCCTTCAAAAACCTGAAGGGCTTCTTCATATTTACCTTCATTGTATAATCGGAGGCCATTCTGGACACTATCCATGACGCCCATCTTCACACTCAGGGTAGCCAGCTTTTCACTAATATACTGGTCTGCCACCTGATCGGGTGACATAGGCCTGAACATCAGGTACAAACCCAACACAAGACCCGCCAGCACGGCTGCTGCTGCTGCAACCTTCCATGTTTTCCATGCGCTCATTTTCCTGATCACGGCCATCGTTTCACCAGCCGGCACGCCCTGGTTATATATTTCCCTGAATCGTTGCTTCTTTTCTTCAGCCACCTGTTCTTTGCCGGCCATCAGGACGCTGAGGTAGTAGGCCACTTCTTCGGCAAATGCGGGATCGTCCTGGATTTTCTGATCGAACTGCCTGGCTTCCCCGGCGGCCATCTCACCCTTAAAATAACTGTCAATATATTCCAGGTTGTCCATGCAATGCTGTTTATGTAAGTTTATACAGGCGTCTTAATTTTTCCAGGCATCGGAGCCGGCTTGTTTTGACCACATCGGCGGTTTTATATTCCAATACAGCGGA
>DATJYH010000464.1:0-10818 GCA_035499675.1 Puia sp. | reverse complement strand
CTTCTTTTCAGGAATAAGTGGCGAACTCCTATCTTTGCCTCTCATTTTGATTTCTTAAAACCCTAAAATCATCCTGAAAAATGAGTAAATACAAATCCGGTGTCCTTTTTGGCGATGAGCTGGAAGCGTTGTACAAAGATGCCAAACAGAACCAGTTTGCCCTGCCCGCCGTAAATACCATCGGCACGAGCAACATCAATGCCACCCTCGAAACAGCCGCTAAAGTCAAGTCACCCGTTATCATACAATTCTCCAATGGCGGCGCGCAATTTATCGCCGGTAAGGGAATGCCCAATGACCACCTGCAGGCAAATATTTCCGGCGCCGTATCAGGGGCGCTGCATATACATAATGTGGCCAAATACTATGGCGTACCCGTGGTACTCCACACAGACCATGCCGCCAAAAAATGGCTGCCCTGGATCAGTGGCCTGATCGATGCCGGGGAACAATTTTATAAAGAGAAAAAACAACCACTGTTCAGTTCGCACATGCTCGATCTTTCGGAAGAGCCCATCGAGGAAAACATCCACACCTCGGTTACGTTTTTCAAACGTATGGCACCGCTCGGTATGGCCATTGAAATTGAACTGGGTGTTACAGGCGGAGAGGAAGACGGCATCGATAACAGCGGCGTGGAAAATGAAAAACTGTATACACAGCCGCAGCACGTGGCCTTCGCCTATCGTGAGCTGAGTAGTGTGGGACGGTTGTTCAGCATTGCCGCGGCTTTTGGGAACGTGCACGGTGTATACAGCCCCGGCAATGTTGAGTTGCGGCCGGTCATTTTGAAAAACAGCCAGGATTTTATTGAAAAGGAATTCAAGACTGCCGCGAAACCGGTTTATTTTGTTTTCCATGGCGGCAGTGGTTCGCCACAGCACCAGATCAGGGAAGCAATCGGCTATGGCGCTATCAAAATGAACATCGATACCGATCTTCAATGGGCTTACTGGGAGGGTGTGCTGCAGTATTACAAAAAGAATGAAGCCTACCTGCAGGGGCAACTGGGTAACCCGGAGGGCAAGGACAAACCCAACAAAAAATATTATGACCCCCGTGCCTGGACGCGTAAGGCGGAAGAAACCTTTATCAAACGCCTCGAAACAGCCTTTGAAGATCTGAACTGCATCAACCGGAACGCCTAAGGCGCTACATAGCCAGGTGTGACCTTATCCCGTATAGACGGCCTTCAGGGTTGTAGGTACGGGATATTTTGTATGTGCACCCAACCATTCATATAATTGTGTTCAATTAATATCTCCGCTTGTTTAATTTCATCCATTGTTCATTTCAAAACTATCTACATGCGCATGAAAAAAATGCTGCTTTACGTGCTGATCGCCCTGATGGCGGTTCCCACGCTGGGCCAGCAAAAACCGGCAGGCCAGCCGGCTACCGGTAATCCGGCCGCGGCCCCTGCCAGCACGCCTCCTAAATCGGGGCCTAAACCCTATAAAGAAGTGATCACCGACAAGGCCGTCAGCCACAAAGGCCTCTTCACGGTTCACAAGATCGAAGACAAATGGTATTTCGAAATCGCCGACTCCCTGATGAACCGCGAAATCCTCACGGTTACCCGTTACAGCAAAACACCTGCCGGCGCCAACAGCTATGGCGGGGAAAGGGTCAATGAGCAAACCATCCGCTGGGAAAGAGGTCCGCAGAACAATGTGTTTTTGCGGGTCGTAACCGTCGTGAATGTAGCACCGGACTCATCTCAACCCATTTCCCGGGCCGTGCGCAATTCATCACTCGACCCCATTGCCGCAGCATTCGACATCAAGGCTTTTGGAAAGGACTCCTCCAGTGTGGTAATTGACGTTACTGATTTCTTTAAAGGAGATAACCAGGCCGTCAGCCTCAGCCCCGGTATTAAAAGAAGGTATAACCTGGCAGGTCTTGCTTCCGACAGGTCCTTTATACAAAGCATCCGGACGTACCCCATCAATACGGAGGTCAGCACGGTAAAGACCTTTGTGTCTACGCCTGCGCCGCCCGGGCTGATGGCCGCCACCGCCCCCTCAGTGACCCTGCCCGCTGCAGATGCAGCCGGAGCCGTAACCATGGAACTTAACAACTCCTTCATCTTGCTTCCCAAAACGCCCATGCGCAAACGCATTTTTGATCCCCGCGTTGGCTATTTCGCAAGCAGCTATACGGTGTACACAGATGACCAGCAAAGAGTGGAAACCTCCACCTTTATCCATCATTGGCGGCTGGAGCCCCGCGACGAGGACCTGGACAAATGGAAACAGGGCCAGCTGGTTGAACCCAGGAAACAGATTGTGTATTATATTGACCCCGCCACGCCGAAAAAATGGCGGCCCTACCTGATTGCGGGAGTCAACGACTGGCAAAAGGCTTTTGAAAAGGCAGGTTTTAAAAATGCGATTGTAGGAAAAGAATGGCCGGAAAATGACAGCACCATGAGCCTGGAGGACGCCCGCTTTTCGGTAATCCGTTATTTTGCTTCCGATATTGAAAACGCCTATGGCCCCAACGAAGCTGATCCCCGCAGCGGCGAAATCCTGGAAAGCCATATCGGGTGGTACCACAACGTCATGAAACTGGTGCACGACTGGTACATGATACAGACGGCTGCCGTGGATCCACGCGCCCGCAAAATGAAATTCGACGACAGCCTGATGGGTTCGCTGGTGCGATTTGTCTCTTCTCACGAGGTAGGACATACGCTTGGGTTGAGACACAATATGGGCAGCAGCAGCAAAACACCCGTGGAGAAACTACGCGACAAAGCATGGGTGGAAGCCAACGGCCATACTGCCTCCATCATGGACTATGCGCGTTTTAACTACGTGGCACAGCCAGAAGACAATATTTCTCCTGCCGGGCTCTACCCCAGGATCGGCGTGTACGACGAGTGGGCCATTTTGTGGGGCTACAAACCCATCGCCGGCACAAAGGATGAAGAAGAAGATAAGAAAATACTCAACAAATGGGTGATCGATAACCTGGGTGCCAACCCGCGCTTGTGGTTTGGCGGTGAAGGTTTCAATTTTGATCCCCGTGCGCAAACAGAAGACCTCGGCGACAACAGCATGAAGGCAAGCGAGTATGGCATCAAAAACCTGAAACGCATCCTCCCGAACTTACCGGAATGGACAAAGGAAGAAGCCGATAAGTATAATAACCTGGAAGAAATGTACAGTGAACTGGTTATCCAGTTTGGCCGCTACATGAACCATGTGGTCAAAAATGTGGGGGGCATCTACGAAACGTTCAAGAGTGTTGAACAAACCGGCGATGTGTATGAAGTAACGCCCAAGGCTACCCAGAAGGAAGCGATCGCCTTCCTGAACAAACAATTGTTCCAAACGCCTGACTGGTTATTGAACAAAGACATCCTGAATAAATTCAGCAACCCGGCCGGGACGGAAACCCTCGCTACCATCCAGAACAATGTACTGAACAGCCTGCTTTCCTCTGCACGCCTGTTCAGAATGACTACCTGTGTGGCAAGATATGGCGCCACGGAAGCTTATGGCGTGGATGACATGATCGAAGATGTGAAGAAGGAAGTGTGGAGCGAGCTCCGGACTAAAAAACCAACGGATATCTACCGGAGGAACCTGCAGAAAACCTATGTGGAAGCGTTGATCAACCTGATCAACCCCCAGCAGGTAACCCTGCCTCCGGGCTTACCCAGGAGTTTTGCGGTCCTTTTTGGAGGAGATATCAAAAACACGGATGTTCCTTCGATTGCCAGGGCGCAGTTGAATTCACTGAAAACAGAGATTACAGCGGCCATTCCTGCTACGACCGATAAACTGACCAGGTATCACCTGCAGGACGTGCTCGAAAGAATCAAACAGGCACTGAATCCAAAATCATAAAACATTTACCATCATCAAAAGTAAAAGAGGCTGTCTCATTGATTGAGATGGCCTCTTTTCTTTTTTGTTTGTTTTTTTTGGACGGCAGGATGGTAAATGGATTTTTTTTTGGGGAAGCCAGGTAGGGGCTTTTGGCCTCCTGGATCAGGCGATTTTCTTTCTCAGGTTGTGGGCCAGGGCCAATAATCCAGTTTCTACTTTCACTTTATCAAGGCCTCTGAGCATAAACCGTTTAAATTGGTGGTTGTGTTTGATGTTGGCAAAGACAGGTTCGGTATCGAAGCAGCGTTTTTTGCGCTTTTGTATTCCCCGTTTGCTTTTTAAACGTTTTTCGGCATTGTCTTTAAGTCGATTATAGTTCAGAGAAACATCAATGATACGGTTACCTTTCTGTTGATGACAGATGGGTCTCAGAAAGCAGCCATTGCAGTGGCCGGCCTGGTAGGAGTCGATGATTTGGAGATATCCTCCCTTGGTCTCTACCAGATTCCAGCCTATATGGTTCATGGGCTGACCAATCGGGCACTGGAACTGGTTTTTTTCCGCATCATAGGGGAGCTTATCGGTAGCACAAGGATTTTTGCTCTTTAAGGTATCATTCTGCATCCGGTCGAACTGGTTGTATTTGACATAGCCGGTAATGCGCTTGTCTTCCAGCCACTGATAATTTTGTTCGCTTCCATATCCTGCATCAGCGGTTACCGATTGGGGTCTTTGCTTAAAGTGGCTGATATGTTCTGACAGGTGATCGATCAGGGTACTGGTGTCCGTGGTGTTTTGATGGAGGCTGTAAGAGACGATGAACTGGTTGTTGGTGCTGAGTTGCACATTGTAGGCTGGCTTTAACTGGCCGTTTTTCATGTGATCCTCCTTCATCCGCATGAAGGTCGCATCATGGTCTGTCTTGCTGTAGCTCGACCTTTGGTCGCCTAGGATCTTTTCCTGTGCTTCATATTTATTCAGGGCTGCCGGCCAATGGGCCTTGGCGTAATTGAGTTTTTGCTTCACCCCTTTTTCCACCGGCTTATCCTTTAAGGCAGCATTGATCCGATCGATAGCTTTATCGACTTTCTCACTGTCTATTTTATCAAAGCCAGGGGGATCGGTATCATCCAGCTCAGAGGCGGCGACCGATTGGGCATATTGCCACAGTTCGTCCAGTTGCTTTTTGATCTTCTCCCGGTTGCTCTTTATAGCATTACCCCAAACAAACGTGTAGCGGTTGGCATTGGCTTCTATCTTGGTCCCGTCGGTGTATAGGTCCCGGATGCTCAACAACCCTTCCTCACACAAAAGCATCACTACCTGCGTAAAGATGGGCTGCAGGGTCTTTTGCAGCCGCTGACCCCGGAAACGGTTGATCGTATTGTGATCGGGTTTACTCATCCCAGCCAGCCACATGTAGCAGATATGCTCCCTTACGGCTTCTTCAATTTTGCGGCTACTGTAGACATTGTTGAGGTAAGCATACACCAACACTTTGAGCAGCATGCGGGGATGGTAGCTGCTGGCCCCGCCAGGTTTATACTGGTGAATCAGCTCAGCAATATCCACCCTTTCCAGGATCTGACTGACGATCCGAGCCGGATGGTTGGGTGCTATTAACTCATTGAGGTCGGGTGGCAAAAGCATCGCCTGATGCTGATGGTTACTTTTAAAAGCAACTTTAAGAGTTTTGTATCTGGACATGTCTTACCACCACAAAAACCATACTATCGGATGCATAAACCCTAACATTATTTATACAGTCGCATTGGGGAAAAACCCGACCTCAAAATTGAAAATGAAAAAAGGCTGCCTCATTTACTTATGAGACAGCCTCTTTTTTGCGATGACAATAAGTTTGTCGTCACCATATCGGCTAATGATTTTTTATCTGCCTGCTGACGTGGTTCTCCTGTTGATTCAGGGTTTTCTTTTCTTGTTGGGTGATGTGTCCGTGGTTTTGGGAAGCCATCGCTCTTTCTTCATGGCGGATCTGGTGGTCCTCGTGATGGAGTTTGGCTGCTTCAGTCTTGCTCATCTGGCCATCCTTCACCTTGTCGTGGATACGTGCATTCTGGTTGTTCAGGCGATGATTGACCTCTGTACGGCGGGGGTGATTTTTGGCCCAGTTGCCATCCTGCGCCAGGCCAGCCTTTGAAAAGCCCAAAAAGGCGATCAGGGCCAGCAATACAAGTTTGTTGTTTTTCATGTGTTGAATTTTAAGGTTTTTAATGATATTGAATGACCTTAAAAATAGACAACCCATTCAACAAAAGGAAGCAGCTGAGCCGTATAAAATATATTGCAGGAGCCGCGCCCGTTAACATCTCAATAACCCCGGCAGCCAGTTCTGGACGAAACGGGGATCCCTACTTCGCAATTGCAGGGATGGGTACACCCACACAGCCGTTCGGCATTTGGATGTGCAACAAAGCTGCGATGGTCGGTGCAATGTCCGTGATATGAACCGGCATGTCCGAACTGCCGTGCTGGATGCCCCATCCCATAAAAACCAGCGGGATGTGCGTATCATAGGGATTCCAGGTGCCATGCGTGGTACCGGTGCGTGCATATCCCTCGAACCATCCGGCGTTCAGTACCACCTGCACAGGTCCGCTCCTTTTAAAATTGTAGCCATTGATGATCATTTTTTTCAGCGGATCGGGGACGGGTGCCTCCCCGATCCTTGACAGGTCAACCGCATAGCTGATGCCAGGCTGTTGTTGCAGGTATTCGGTGGTTGTTTTTTTGATGGCATCAAAATCAAGCTGTTTGTCATAGATCTTCTTCATATCAAAATTCACCTGGTAGTTCATGCCAGAGAGCACCAATTTGTCTGTACGGAATTTTTTTGACAACAGGTTGTTCAGGTTCGCGATGATGGGTGCAGATATGAAAAACTCAGCGGGCAATTCATGCTGCTTCATATAGTCGATCGCATGTGCGGCACCGTGATCCGCTGTCAGGAACACCAGGTACTGACCTTTGCCGATCCTGCTGTCGAGCATGGAGAAAAAATCAGCAAGGTCCCGGTCCAGCCGCAGGTAGGTGTCCTCTATCTCGATGGAATTAGGTCCGAACATATGTCCCACGTAGTCGGTGGACGCACAATTGATGGTAAGAAAATCAGTGGCCGGTCCACGTCCCAACTGGTAGGCTTCCACGGCAGCACTGGCAAAATCAAGCGTAAGGCTGTTTCCAAATGGAGTAGCACGGAAGAATCCCCTGTTTTTTGCATAGATCTCTTTTATCCGGTGTGGAAATACGGAGGCCGTTTCACCGGGATATCTGCCTTCCCAAATTTGATCATCGCTGTCGCTCTCAGTATATGTCGACACCGGGTACAATGTATTCCACCCGTCTTTAATAAGCTTGTCGATCCTGTTGTCGTTATTGAACCGGTTGACCCAGTCGGGCAGTGCCTTCATATAATACGTGCTGCTGATAAAATGCCCGTTTACATCATCGAGCCAGAACGCAGCAGTGGCGGTATGCCCGGCCGGCAGAATAGCAGCCCTGTCTTTAAGCGATACGCCCACCACTTTTGATTGAAAATTGGTGGCCAGCCGCAATTCATCGGTGATGGTGGATACCAGCAGGTTCCGGGGCGACATCTCCCCTTCCTGGCTATCGCTTCCTACCCCCTGTACGGTGCTGTCACCAGTGCAGTACATGGGGGTGCCGGTGAGTTGGTCTGTCCAGTCATTGCCTGTTATACCTGTGAACGCCGGCACGGATCCGGTAAAAATACTGCTGTGCCCAACTGCAGTGAATGAGGGCAGGTAATCGATCATAGTGTGTTCGCAGGTAAATCCTTCCCCGAGCAAACGTCTGAAACCGCCGCTTCCATAACGGTCATAATAACGGTACAGGTAGTCCCAGCGCATTTGGTCCACCACGATACCCACCACCAGTTTCGGCCGGTTCAATGAGCCCCCTGCCGTTGCCTGTGCCTGCTGTGCCGGCAGAGATGACCCTATCAGCAATAAAAAGCATACCGATGATAATACTTTGCGAACCATATCCTTATTTTGAACAAAAGTATTTGAATTAAGGCATTTGCATATGAAGAGGGGATTAAAATATGGAAGGCATGTTGGAAAGCAGAATTTCGGGTATTGACCGAAGCATGAAGCCGTATACCGATTCTCTTGTTTCAGGCAGCCCCTTTTGCATAAATTGCGTTATTTTTGCGGCAATTTTGAACCGTGTAACAATACAACCATCGCATTATGGCAGACATTTTTGAAAAATTGATCAAACATTACGGGCCAATTGGTCAGCATCGTGAGAGGGCTCATGGGTATTTTGCCTTTCCTAAACTGGAAGGCGAGATCGGCAGTAAAATGAAATTCCGTGGTAAGGATATGATCGTGTGGAGTCTGAACAATTACCTGGGGTTGGCCAACCATCCTGAAGTGCGCAAAGCGGACGCGACAGCGGCAACCCAGTTCGGACTCGCGTCCCCGATGGGTGCCCGCATGATGAGCGGCAACAGCAATTACCACGAGCAATTGGAAAGGGAACTCGCCGACCTGGTGATGAAGGAGGATGCGGCGCTGCTGAATTACGGATACCAGGGCATGGTCAGTATCATCGATGTGCTTTGTGGTCGCCATGATGTAGTGGTGTACGATGCGGAATGTCACGCCTGTATCATCGACGGTCTTCGTTTACACCCCGGCCACCGGTACGTGTACAAACACAATGACCTGGAAGATTTTGAAAAACAATTACAGCGTGCTACCACGTTGATCGAAAAACAAAACGCGGGGGGCATCCTGGTAATTACGGAAGGTGTTTTTGGTATGGCGGGCGACCAGGGCCGGCTGAAAGAGATTGCCGCATTGAAAGACAAATACCAGTTCCGCCTGCTGGTAGACGACGCACATGGCTTCGGAACCCTTGGCAAAACGGGTGCCGGGGCGGGTGAAGAGCAGGGCGTACAGGATAAGATCGACCTGTATTTTTCAACCTTTGCCAAATCAATGGCTTCGATCGGCGCGTTTGTAGCCGGCGATAAAACGATCGTGGATTATATACGCTACAATATCCGCAGCCAGATCTTCGCCAAGAGTCTTCCCATGCCGTTTGTGATCGGCAACCTGAAGCGGCTCGAACTCCTCCGGAATCATCCCGAACTAAAACAAAAACTCTGGGACAATGCCCGCAAACTGCAACAGGGTCTCAAAGAAAAAGGATTTGACATTGGAAATACCGACTCCGTGGTAACGCCGGTATACATGAAGGGGGATGTGCCCGAGGCCACAGCCATGGTGATGGACCTGCGCGAAAACTTCGGCATATTCTGCTCCATCGTTGTGTATCCCGTGATCCCCAAGGGCCATATTATTTATCGCCTCATCCCGACTGCCGTACATACGGATGCGGATATCCAGGCTACGCTGAAGGCATTCGAGATCACGAAGAAGAAACTCGATGCCGGCGAATACAAAGTGGAAGCCATACCGGATATGGCAGAAGCTTAGATAACCGGTCACACTATATTTAACATCCCCCTGTCAGTCGACAGGGGGTTTTCGTTTATATATAACAGTTATAATGCTAAAGAGAACCAGGAAGCATACAAGGTGCTGTGAAAAAACCCGGGAGCAAAACAGGCGGGAAATAAAAAAAGCCTCCTTTTTAGGGGAGGCCGCACTAATCAAATACCATTAACCATTAAACCTTATCCTATGAAAAATCAAATATAGCATGATCCTTTTGGAAAAATGGTTGCATAACATACCTTTTTTTTACCCAAAAACCATGAAATTGATCAAAATCAAGTGTATTTTGTACAATTAATCCTCTAACAGTATTCTTGCGAACTTCAGGGAGCAGCAGGATTTTTTCTGTAGTATCCCGACTAGGGCGTTTGTCATAGTTTATTCTACAGCATTGCTGTACTTTTTTCGGTCACCAGCTCGGCTTGAAATTCTTTTGAAATTGCTCGAAGGGTATTTTTCCATATCCGCCCTCACCAAAATATTTTACGATCAATTCAAGGTCCTTGGGTTCTAAGTACCCCGGAATGGCTTGCGGTTGTCCATCCTCGGGAATGATAACGGTTGTTGGAAATTCCAGCTGTCCCTTTGTAATGTACACAGCAAAATCATTGATGTGATGACCGGAGTTGAAAGAATAGCTCTTACCATTCCACACCAGGGTTTCTCTGGATTCTGCATTCACCTTGACAGGATAGAATTTTTCCTGCAGGTAGCTTGCTACCTGTTGATTGGAATAGGTCTTTTTATTCATCAGCTTGCACCATCCGCACCAGTCGGTATACAGGTCGATGAGGATCGGCCTTTTTTCTTTTTGCAGGCTGCTCGATGCCTCCGCCAGGTTCATCCATTTCAGTTTTTCGCCGGGCTGGTTCGGTTTTTGGGCACAGGAGAATATGACCACCCAGCCCGATAAAAGAATCAATATTAGCTTTTGCATAGTATTTTTGTTGCTTTACCAAAATTAAACAATACCATGCATAAAGTTGTGGTGGCGGTAACAGGCGCAAGCGGGTCGGTTTATGCAAAACTCCTGCTCGACAAACTCATACTGCTCAAAGCCCAGTGGCATGAACTGTCGGTGGTCATGACCGAAAATGCAAAACAGGTATGGAAAACGGAACTGGACAACGAGCAATACAACCAATATGATATCAGGTTTTTTGGCCAGCAGGATTTTTTTGCGCCCTTCGCCTCTGGATCCGGCCAATACAACAGCATGATCATTATTCCCTGTTCCATGGGTACTTTGGGAAGGATCGCTTCCGGCATCTCCTCCGACCTTATTACGCGGGCGGCTGATGTGATCCTAAAGGAAAGAAGAAAACTGGTTTGTGTGGTCCGTGACACTCCGTACAACCTGGTCCATATCCGCAATATGGAAACCGTGACACTCGCGGGCGGCATCATCTGCCCCGCATCTCCGTCCTATTACAGCAAACCAAAAACAGTGGAAGAAGCCGCAGCCA
>DATJYH010000463.1:0-6518 GCA_035499675.1 Puia sp. | reverse complement strand
ATCGATGTCAAAGATGTTGTTCTGTACCCGGAAATCCTTGATCCCCCCCTCCAGCCTGATAAGCTGGTCCTTTACCTCCTCCAGCCTGCCGTTGATAAAATTGAGTGTATTTTCTGCCACCTGTTTTTTATCTTCCACAATCATGGAATCATATACCGCCATCAATGTATTTAGGAAATTTTTGGCCAGTTCGGTGTTTTCAGACTTGTAGGTAAGCGTGAGTATGGTTGCCTGGTTATCCAGCTGCAAAACGGAAAGCGCATTGTATAAATAGCTGGCGGCCGCTGCGAGGGGACTATATCTTACCGTAAAATCATTGCTGGATAGGAAACGCAACGGCACATTCCTGTTTCGTTTGAGGATACAGGTGCTTCCGTCCACTTTAAAAGGCTCCCCGAAATTGATTTTTTTGCCATTCTTGCCGAGTGAAAATTGTTCCTCGTTAAGAAGGGTAATGTCAAATCCGACACTGATGGTTGAATCCAGCCACTGTACCATTTCCAGGATGACTGGCGATTCCGGGTAAACAAGGCTGGCCCTGATTTTTCCCTTGTTAAAATAACTTTTTTGAAAATCGAGATCCTTCACCACCCGCTGCAATACCGGCCGGGATTTGAGCAGTTGTATTTCGTTGTTCAAGTTGGTAGCACTTTGATCCATGAACAGGTCAAACCGGTCCCCTGCCTCCGGTTTGGTCCCTCCCCGACTGGTCTTGATCAGGATGGAGGACTGGGCAATATAAATCTTGGTGGTGTACCTGATCTTGATGTAGGCTATTACCAGGGCAAGGATCACGCTGATCAACAGCCAGGGAAGATATTTCAGGTATTTGAAAACAAAGTCCCTGGGGCCGAGTTTCCAGGTCACCTGGCCTTGTTCCCCCTGCAGCTGGTTATCGTGCTGATTGTATTGTTCCGGCATGGCGGATACTGCAAAAATTATTTAAAAATGGAGTACAGTATGGCAAAGGTAGACACCACGGCGGTAATAATGGTGATGCTCCGCAACACTGTAACGTCGTTGGCGCTCACCTTCTTCTTGTTAGCCTCCACAATGATCAGGTCGTTTTGCTGGAGATAATAAAAGGGGGAAGCCATGATGTCCGGTTTAGTAACATCAAGGCGACACCATTCCCGTTTCCCGTTGTTTTCCCGAATAATCAGCACGTTGTCCCTGCGCCCGTAAAACGTGAGGTCGCCGGCCAGCGCAAAGGCCTCCATTAAATTTATCCGTTCGCCCGGAATGCTGATCTGTCCCGGTTTAGACACTTCTCCCAAAATGGTGAATTTGTAATTCAGGAAACGGATATTGAAATAAGGGTTCACCAGCAGGGAGTCGAGCCGGGAATCCAACGTGTCCTTTAATTGCTCCTTGGTAAGACCCTCCACATGCAGGAGCCCCAGTTTCTGAAAAACGATGTTCCCGTTGTCATCCACCTGGTATCCGGGCGCAGTAGGTGACCCGCTCCCCTGACCCTGGGCTGAGTTGCTTCCTCCGCCTGACACCGCAGATCCTCCGGCACTGATCAGTGATTGGTTAAAAATTTTTGTAGCCTCGGGGTTATCGCTGAATACGATGATACTTAGCAGGTCGCCTTTGCGAATGACGGGTTCAACAGCATTTACCTGGCTCAGTTTGGCGGTATCAAATTGTCCCTGCATGTAGGTCAATTGCCGGATGTTGCCGGCGCAGGAGGAAAATAAAACGGCTATAACAACCAAAACAATTCCGTACAAGAACGGGAAATTCCTCACAGGAGGTAAAACACGCATGGTTAATGGGAGATTATTTTCAAACCTACGGGAAAAAACTTGCATAGTCAAGGGGCGACAGATCACCGTTGAAAGATCTTCGAAGTTGGATGTGCCATGCAATAGCAGCACATAGGCATCAACGATCTTAACAATAAGGTCAACCGAAAATTCAAATCAATGAAGGAAAACGTGTAGATCAAACTTTTGGACCTATAATCTTTCAACCTCCTTTCCCTGCCCTTTCCGCAGGCACCAGGTTCGATTTATCCAGCAGGGCTACCAGGGAGTAACCGATACTTTCGATCACCACCTGCACTTTGTTGCCCTGCACCCGCAGAATGGTGGCATCCTTATCCATAAATATTCCTTGCCGGACTTTTACCTTGTGATGCGGTTCCAGGCGGATGGGCTCGGCAAGTACATTTTCATATTCATGCAGGAAACGACGGATCACTTCAATTTCCTGGTCCCGAACGATCGCAGGTTTTCCCATCCAATACACAAAGTTGACAACACCCGGGACCATGCGCACGGTGGATTGAGCATCTTCCTGGATCCTGACGAACACATAGGATTTGAACAAAGGTTCTTCAACAATCTTTAACCGGTCGCTCCACTTGCGTTGCACTTTGTTCAGGGGACAATAACTCTCCAGGCCTTTTTCGGACAAAAGCCGGTACACTTTTTTTTCCCAGCGTGGCCTGGTGTACAGTGCGTACCATTTCCTGGAGAGTGTTGTCATGGGTTATTGAATCTGACAATTCAAAATTAGCTTTAAAAATCGGCTGCCAGGGTCCGAACCGGTGATTCCGGTCTCGACAGCACCGGACAGAGCTTCGCCTCCTCAGTCCCATTTGCATTCTACAAACAGCTGATTATCAAAACTTCCCGATCGCAGTCGATTTCAACGGAAAAGGGTACAAGTGAGCAGTTCGCTGAATTGCTCCTTATACCCTTCCAAATAAATTATATCGACAAGTATAACTAAACTCCGGCTTCTTCTTCACAGGAATATTCAATGTTTTAATCTTCCTCACATTATGCTAGGCACAATCAATAAATAACGCATTTTCAAAGAAAATAAGATACCAGATTTCTTTGCCTGCAAATATAATAGATTTTAATATTACCACACCTTTGTTTATTTATTGAAAAACAGGCGTTTAACTGTGGAAAAAATATGCTGGTGGGATGAGGTGACAGACCGCGTCCGCCCTGGTCTTGGCGAAGGCGGATGACAGATGACAGTTGACTGGAGGGCGGGCCAAATGGATAATATTCATGAATACGTGAGAAGGCAAAATGGTGTTGGATTTAGGAAAAATTTTGATCTTTAATACTTAGTAGCACAAAAGATGAAAAAACCTCATGTCGCAGGCCTCGTCTGCGAGTTTGATGATTTTTTCCTGGTTGCGTTTTTAAGAAACCTATAAAATCTGCAAGACCCCAAATTTAATATTCTGTCAACTGTCAACTAAACATGAACAACCGCTTCTACTCCCTCGACGTATTCCGTGGCATCACGGTGGCTTTTATGATCCTGGTGAACAATGCCGGCAACTGGGATTTTATTTATGAGCCATTGGAACATGCTTCCTGGCATGGATGGACTCCAACAGACCTGGTATTTCCCTTTTTTCTTTTTGCGATGGGAAATGCCCTGGCCTTTGTGATTCCAAAATTGGAGACGGCCGGGAACGCAGCCTTTCTCCGCAAAACCCTGAAGCGGTCGGTCATTATTTTCGGCATTGGTCTTTTCCTGAACTGGTTTCCCTTTGTCCGCTGGAGCGACGGACAGTTTGTTTTCAGGTATTGGGTCAACCCCCAAAATCCCGAATTTGGCGTGCGGATATTGGGCGTCTTACAAAGGATCGCGCTTTGCTACCTGTTCGCCTCGCTCATCATTTACTACGGCAAAATTCGGGTATCCTTTATAGTTAGTATCATCTTGCTGCTGGGCTATTGGGTGCTCTGTCTCGCCTTCGGCCAGGCGGGAGATCCTTATAGCCTGCAGGGATATTTCGGTACATGCGTGGATAAGGCCATCCTGGGCGTGCCCCACCTGTACCGGGGTGAACATGTAGCATTTGACCCGGAGGGGTTGGCCAGTACCATTCCCGCCATCGCCGAAACCATCTTTGGCTACCTGGTTGGAAACTATATCGTCCAAAAGGGAAAGTCGTATGAAACAACGACCAGGCTTTTTGTAGCAGGCTGCCTGCTGGTATTTGCCGGTTATTGCTGGAACATGGTATTTCCCATCAACAAAAAAATATGGACCAGTTCCTATGTGCTGTTTACCTCCGGCCTGGCCACCCTGCTGCTGGCCATCCTGGTAGATCGCATCGAACTAAACAACCACCGCGGCCGCTGGACAAAGTTCTTTGATGTATTTGGCAAAAACCCGCTGTTCATTTATTTCCTGAGTGGATTTATACCCCGTGTGCTGGGGCTGATTCATTGGCAGGAAGGTACGGATGAGCAGGGTAAGCCATTATATATTACACCGCTGCCCTGGTTTTATGAACATGTTTGCAAACCGGTTTCCGACAATCTTAAAAACGGCTCATTGTTGTATGCCATTTGCATTGTTCTTTTTTTCTGGGCCATTGCTTTTTGGATGGACAGGAGGAAGCTGTATGTTCGCGTGTAACGAGATGCGGGATTCGGGATACGGGAAGTATCTGAAACCTATTTAGACTAGTTAAGCCTGTTGAAACTAAATTCTGTCAACCGTTAACTAAACACTGTCATCTGAACTAATTCTCCGCGCGCAACCACCTGTTATGGGCAATGGGTCGTTCCTCAGGCACAAAAAATCTCCACCACGCGTTAGGGATGATGGCCGTCCTGTATCCGAGTTGCAGAAGGAGTGACAGGCATTGATCTTCCAGTTCTTTTGAATGGGTTTCGATGATCAGTTTGCAGGTCCTTGTGCCCAGCACCTTTGTTACACCTTTCAAAACCTCCATTTCTCCTCCATCCACGTCAATCTTCAAAAAAATGACACCGGGTTCCTGTTCCAATAATGTATCCAGCGCAGCGTGGGTTTCATCTGAATAATCGCACACATATTTAGAAATGTTGTGCAGCCTGTTTGTGGAAAATCCATTTCTTTCAAAGTTCATTTTCTGTTCCGCAGCAAATGCATACCCCGCATCGAACAGATATATCTCGCCATCCGGGTGAAGCTTGTAATACATGAGTCCATAGTACCCATCGGAGGCACCGATGTCGACAAATATTTCAGACGCCCGCGCAAATGTTTTGAAAGTTTTTTGTATCTCACGTTCATCCAGCCCGAGCAATCGCTGGGTTTTGCTACGGGGATCGATATTCATCCTGATATTCCTAGCGAGCCCATAGCAAATGATCATTTCCCGGTTCTCCTGGCCGAACAGTATTTTCTTCAAAAATTTTTTCATGCGCTAAATTAATTATTTGCGGGAACTGCCTGCCAAAAAACCTGCCCGCATATTACTATCGATAAAAACACGCTTCCATTACATTCAACGTTTCACCTTATATCCCCAGCGGTACATTGACATTAAAAATTCATCATCAAAGAAATTAGTTTTCCTAGCTTTATCCTGCTGACCGGTCCTGCGGTCTAATTTCCGGGTGTATGCGCAAACTCCTACAAATTTTGTTTAGAAAACCGATCGCCTTACTGGCCTCGAGGCTCTCGTCCAAGCCGGAACAAAAGAACGTATTTTCATCTCTTAGTAAACTGCTAAAGGCCATACGCAACGGCCATAAAAAAAAAGGTTTGATACTTAGCATGAACCACGAGGCGGATCGTTTTATCATCCTGTCGGACCAGCACAAGGGCACCCGCGACGAAGCAGATGATTTTCGGGGCGCGGAGCAAAACTATCTCGCCGCGCTGGAGTATTATTATGTCCAGGGCTTTTTCTTTGTGAGCCTGGGCGATTGCGAAGAACTCTGGAAGAACATGGCGCAGGACGTAATGAAAAAGAACGAAACCTGTTTTGCCGCGGAAAAAAAATTCCTGGACAATGATCGTTATTACCGGGTATTTGGCAACCATGACCTGGCATGGAAATACCGGTTGCAGCAGGATCTTTTCCTGCAGCCAGTATTCGGAAAAAAAATCAGGGTATATGAAGGCCTGATCCTTGAAACCAGTTACCAGGACAACCGGTATTCACTCTTTCTCACGCACGGACACCAGGGTGATCTCCGCGGTGCGGGGAGTCCTTTCAGCATATGGGTAGTGGCCAATATCTGGACACCCATACAGCGCTACCTGCATATAAGTATCAATACGCCGGCTACTTCATTTACGCTGACCGACAAACATAATATCCTGATGTATGAATGGTCCGCAAAACAAAACAATCTTGTGTTTATTTCAGGCCACACACATAAGCCGGTGTTTGCCTCATTGGATCACATTGAAAGACTGACACGCCAGCTTGAAACTGCCAGGCAGACCGGTGATGTCAATGGCATGGCCTCCATTGAAGCTGAGCTGAAAAAGAGAAAAGAGGAATATGCAGGCAAACAACAGATCCGAGGGATGGCAAAACCCTCTTATTTCAATAGCGGCTGCTGTTGTTTTGAGGATGGGGACATCACTGGAATTGAAATAGCAGAGGGGCATATCCGGCTGGTGAAATGGGATAATAAACAGGGAGCTGTTCAGCGAACCGTTTTGGAAGAAGCCCTGTTGGCTGATGTATTCCAGGAAATTTCGGACGGGTAAAATAACGGGGATGGGCCGGTTGTAGTTTGCATTTT
>DATJYH010000462.1:0-3577 GCA_035499675.1 Puia sp. | reverse complement strand
TCCCACTCAGCCCTTGCCTCGTCATCGGCGGGTAATCCTTCAGCCGTATCGCCGCCAAACACGGCCACGTATAACCGATCTTTAGGCAATTCAAATACGGTAGTCAACAGCTCCCAGGCCCATGCAATCGCTTCTTTTTTGAAATAGTCGCCAAAACTCCAGTTGCCCAGCATTTCGAACATGGTATGATGATAGGTATCCACACCCACTTCTTCCAGGTCGTTGTGCTTGCCGCTCACCCGCAGGCATTTCTGCGTATCGGCTACCCGTGTATGTGGGGGTTTGCGGTTGCCCAGGAAGTAATCCTTGAATTGGTTCATGCCGGCATTGGTAAACAAAAGGCTGGGGTCGTTTTTTACGACAATCGGGGCGGACGGGACAATGGCATGCCCTCTCTCCTTAAAAAAATTGAGAAATTTCTCCCTTATTTCTGCACTGGTCATCATGATATACCGGGGTAATCTTTAGTTTTTTTTGAACGGTTAACACTTATATTTGTAGACTGTTAACTTTATCCCAAAGCGCTGCAAAGGTACGGATTAGAAAAGGCAGCGGGATAAAATCAACTTAAAATCGTCAATTCCTTATTGGTTCGCGCTTGCGGCAGGCGAATTGGGTATGAAAAAGATCAAGTATTATTACAATACCAACACGCTCCGATATGAAAAACTGGAGACGCCCCTGCGCGTTACCCTGTTACGTGTGATCGGTTTTATTTCTGCCGCCCTGGTGACCGCCCTCATACTTGTTACCCTGGCCTACCGCTACTTTCCTTCCGTAAACGAAAAAAGACTGATGCAGAAAAATGATGCGTTGAAGGACGATTACTTTGTGCTGAATGAAAAAGTAAAAAAACTGCAATCGCAGATGGTGGACCTGGAAAAAAGGGACAACGATGTTTACCGGGCTATTTTCGAAGCCAACCCGGTACCCGACAGTGCCCGCGCCAAGGCTACCGCCCAGCAACAGGAGATACAACTGGTGCAGGCCATGGACCAGGACAACCTGGCTACTTCCATCGCCACCAGCCTGAACAACCTGAGCGCCCGGATGGATTTTCAGACAAAATCCTATCACGACATCGAAAACTTTATCAAGAACAAGGAGCAACTCCTGGCCTGTACACCCGCTATACAACCCGTCAGCAATAAGGACCTGAAACGCATTGCCTCCGGATTTGGTTACCGGATCGACCCGGTTTACAAGACCACTAAATTCCACGCCGGGCTCGACTTTGCCGCGCCGATCGGAACACCGATCTACGCCACAGCCAATGGCACCGTGGAAGTGGCGGGCAATACCGGCAACGGCTATGGCAACCACGTGGTGATCAATAACGGGTATGGATACTCTACGCTGTTTGGCCACATGTTCCGCGTAAAAGTGCATCCCGGACAAAAAGTAAAAAGAGGAGAAGTGATCGGCTGGGTGGGGAGTACCGGGAAAAGTACCGGCCCGCACTGTCATTATGAAGTACACCGCAACGGCGACCCCGTGGACCCTGTATATTATTTTTACAACGACATTACTCCCGAACAATACGATCGCCTGCTGAAACTGGCGGCTTCGAGCAACCAGAGCTTTGACTGATCCGCCCCGGGCGGATTTTCCACATCTCCCATAAACCCGTACCTTGTATAAGAGGCGGAAACCCTGTTTTGATTTAACGGAACAATTTTTGTGAAGATTCAAAGTATGAAATCGCTTCCACAAATAACCATTGACTTCAATACCGGGGCTCCGGTTCCCGGCGACCAGGAAGCCCAGGCCAATGCCGGAGTGGGGGTACGTATAAAAAAATTAAAAGAGCCCCCGGAAGCTGCGCCTGACCCGGCGGAAAAAGAAAAGAAAACAAAATCCACGCGCGGGCGCAAGTCTATCCGCGAAGTGGAAGCTGAGGCAGACCTGATCCAGGTGCCCAACGACGAAACGCTGTTCAGCAAACAGTATTATACCATGGGAGAGGTGTCCGAGATGTTTCGGGTGAATCAGTCCCTCCTGCGTTTCTGGGAAGCGGAATTCAGCATCCTGCAGCCCAAGAAAAATAAAAAAGGGGACCGGTATTTCAGACCGGTTGATATCAAAAACCTGCACCTGATCTATCACCTCCTCCGCCAGCGCAAATACACCATCGAGGGCGCCAGGGATTTCCTGAAGAAAAATAAAAAGGCAGAGGAAAGATTTGCCATGATCAGGAACCTTGAACAGGTAAAGGCTTTCCTGCTTGAATTGAAAGCCCAGTTATAAGTTTGGCACATACGCGGCCACATTCCCTGCGGTCAGTTCCCGGGTGCGGTATTGGTAACCCTGATGTCCGTATTGGCGCCGGCCACTTCGATCTTCAGCTCCTCCATCAGTTGCCAGATCTCCATATTTACCTGTTGTTTTATTTGGTTGAATTCAGCCAGTGAAAAAGCAGGCGTGAAATAATCGATGTTGATCAGGAGCGCATTCCCAGCGATATCATTCAGGAAAACGGAAGGACTTTCGATGATGCTTTTGTCCAGTATTTTTTTTACCCCGTCCAGGAACTGGTAAATGACCGTGGAACTTGTATTCAGTCCGATCTGTAGCCTTAGTTCCGCTTTTCGTTGTGTACGCAGGGTCAGGTTGTCGACAATGCTGTCCACCATCTGTTTATTGGGAACGGTGACATAAGTTTTAAGATCCGTACGAATGCGCGTGCTCCGCAAACCGATCTTTTCCACGGTGCCTGAAATATTATTCACCTTGAGGATATCCCCCACCGCAAAAGGTTTGTCGAAAAAAATAATAAAAGATGCGATCAGGTTTTCGATGCTTTCCTTGGTAGCCAGGGCCAGGGCCGCACCGGCAATGCCCAATCCTGTCCACACATTGGAAACCTCCAGCCCAAAACCATAACCCAGTATCATGAGGGTACCGATGATGACCAGGATCACCTTAAAAAAATCGCGGAAGAAAAGTACAAACTGGTTGTCTCTCCGGTCGTTTGTTACGTTGGCCTTCCATTCCAGCAACAGGGCGATGAAATCAATGATCCGCAGCAACAGCCAGAAAAAGGAAGCGATCAGCACGATCCTGGCCACGCTGTGGATGATGGTTTTCACGCTGACTTCATAGATATCAGAATTCAGCTCGTCCGGGAAATGCAGCTTGTCGATGGCCACAATGGTAAAAAGCATGACCAGGAAGGTTTCCAGCGGGGCGATGACCAGGTTTACAAAAGAGTTTTTGTCCACCCCCTTCGCCATTCGCTGCACCAAACGGTAAAGTATACCCGCAATAAAGCGCGACAGGATCCGCTTGAGCAGGATGCTCAGGAGGATGGCGATGGCTACAAAGAAATATCTTTTGACCGGGTTGCCGAAAACGATCTGGTTCCAGAAATCATGCATGTTTGCCTCAAATGTGCTGTAACAGCGTTTAAAAATATTACAAAGGACAGTAAGGCCCCGGGGATCATCGTCGGGAATATATTTCCAGGCCGGATTGTTTAAGTACATAAATGTCTCCCGCCGTGATCCTTATCTTGATGGCGGGGAGGTATCCCGCCGGGATGGGTTCTTCCAGAACACCCGGCAGCACATTGACCTGG
>DATJYH010000461.1:0-8789 GCA_035499675.1 Puia sp. | reverse complement strand
TTTGCAGGTACTGGTACTGGGTTTCTTTCTCCTTGCTGATCACTTTAAACGTGCTGTTGATCTCATTAAAACCCTTCCGGAGCGGTTGCAGTTCCAACGGCGCGTGTTTCACATCGAAATAACGCGAAAAATCGCGATAATGAATGGACTCCACAAATTGCTCCACTTCGTCCTGTGCCTTCCGGTGAAACCGGTAAAAATCGATGAGCTGGTAAATGATCACGGGAATGAGAATGGTCAGGTACAAAAACCATCCCTTCACAAAAACATAGGATGCGCAGATCATGGTTAGAAACATCAATGCCACCCTGATCAGTATGCGCCCATGATAATGTTCAAACATTTGTATAGATTGAAATGGAATGAAGACGATTTATAACTCCTGCGGAGGCGGCCCGATGACAATTCCTTTTTACGTGGAACAGCAGGAAAACATATAACCCGGACGTTGCCCCGAATACCAGGCGGGTTTCAGATATCATATTTACTCAGTCGCCTGTACAGGGCAGTCCTGGTGAGTCCAAGCTCCTTGGCTGCCTTGGAAATATTTCCATTGTGCTTTTCGATCACGCGCAGAATGGTATTTTTTTCCATCGTACTCAGCTTTAGATCGTGGTGCTCTTCCGGCGCTTCCTTGACGGATTCAATCGGTGAAAAGATGAGGTCGCTGGGGTGGAGCACATCTCCCTCCGACATGATCACCGCCCTTTCAATGGTATATTGCAATTCACGTACGTTCCCGGGGTAGTGGTACAGTTTCAGTTTCTCGATGGCCCTGGCATCAAACTCGTTCGAAAGCTTCATGTACTTACTGGCATAGATGCGCGCAAAATGTTTTGCCAGCAATGCAATATCGTCGCCGCGTTTACGCAGGGGTGGCACCATGATCTCCACGGTATTGATCCGGTACACCAGGTCTTTCCGGAATTTATTTTCATTGGCCAGTTCGCTCAGGGGCAGGTTGGTGGCACATACCAACCTGATATCGATGGGTATGCCCTGGTTGGTGCCCAGCCGGGTAATCTGCCGGTTTTGTAAAACCGATAGCAGTTTGGCTTGCTGGTGCAGGGAAATGTTCCCGATTTCATCCAGGAAGAGGGTACCTCCGTTGGCGGCCTCAAACCGGCCTACCCGGTCTTCCCGGGCATCCGTAAACGCCCCCTTTTTGTGCCCGAAAAGCTCGCTCTCAAAAAGGCTCTCGGTAAGGGCCCCGACATCCACCTTGATAAAAGGCTTGTCGGCGCGGAGGGATTTTTCATGAATGGCCTTGGCGATCAGGTCTTTCCCCGTGCCATTTTCTCCCAGTATCAGGATGTTGGCGTCGGTGGGCGCAATCTTTTCTATCTTATAAAAAATATCGCGCATGGCTTCAGACTCGCCGATCAGATCGGAACCGATCACGGAACTGCCTGAACCCGCCGCCGAAGGCGCAGCTTTGCCGGCGTCATTTTTCTTGAGTGCCTCACGGATGGTCGCCAGGAGCCGTTCATTGTGCCAGGGTTTGACCACAAAATCGGCGGCACCTTCTTTCAAGGATCTGACGGCCAGGTCTATATCACCATAGGCGGTAATCATGATCACTACCGCCTCTGAACCAAACTCCCTGATTTTTTTAAGCCAAAACAATCCTTCATTCCCGGTATTGATGGTACTGTTGAAGTTCATATCCAGTAATACCAGATGGAAGTTCTGCCTGGCAAGCAGGGACCGCAGATTTTCGGGGTTTTTTTCCGTTATGACTTCTGCAGCTTCGGTTTTTAATAAAAGGCGAACCGCGGTAAGCACATCCGTGTCGTCATCTATGACCAGTATCGATGCATTTTTTAATACCATGTGTAACTAATAAGAAAATTAATTCGTCGTATGCAACAAAATGGTGCCACAAGTATACCTTAAATGTAAAAGTATGGCAATTAATTTTTTATGCACGGAACGCCTGGAAAACGACTGTATCAAAACCGGACAGTCTGTGTATCGGAAACGAACTAGTTCGTAGATATAGCCTACTTAACATGTTGTATATCATTTATATCGCATTCTGGCATGTGATTGATAGATTTTGGATATCGAAATTTCTTATGTAGTAGTAGAATTATAAACCGGGTATTTTTATACCTGGTATTTTATCCAAAATATTCAAAAAAAAACAATAATGGTTGACAGGATCATACCGAAGAAGAGGTGGACCACTAAAAGAATTCTGACCATCGCAGGAATTGCAGGGATTGTTTTTCTCATTGCAGGCAGTTATTACTTTACTTCAGGCAAGTCGAGGCTGAGTGTTGATACGGACCGGCTTACCATCAGTACCGTCACCAAGGGTTCATTCCAGGAAACGATCCCGGTGAATGGTACCGTGATGCCCCTGATCAGCATTTACCTGGATGCAACCGAAGGTGGTCGGGTTGAAAAAAGATTTGTGGAGGATGGCACGGTCATGAAAGCCGGGGAACCGATCCTGCAACTGTCCAATACCGACCTGACCCTGAACCTGGTAACCCAGGAAACCCAGGTGTATAACAACATTACCCAAATGCAGATCGCGCATAATGCGGCGTTGCAAAATACGGTTACCAAATTGAACTCGGATGCGGATGTGCAAAGCCAGCTGACGGAAGCAGCAAGAATTTACTTCCTCGATAAGCGGCTGTATGAGCAAAAAGTAATTGGGCTGCAGGAGCTGAAGACGGCCGAGAACAACTACAATTATCTCGTCAAGAAAAAGCAGTTGAGCGAACAGATCCTGCAACAGGATTCTATTTCGAACGCACAACAGGTACAGCAGGCCAAACAAACAGCGGAAGGGGCCCAGCGGGCATTGACTGTAATGCAAAAGAAAGTGGGTGACCTGGTGGTCAGGGCGCCGATCGACGGACAACTCACTTCATTGTCGGCTGAAGTTGGTCAAAACATCCGGCAGGGGGATCGCCTGGGCCAGATAGATGTGCTGAATGGGTTCAAGGCCAGGGTTGATGTAGATGAACATTATCTTTCCAGGATTTACCCGGGATTGATGGGAACCTTCTCCTTTGCCGATACGAATTACAAGCTGAAAATTATCAAAGTGTTTACCCAGGTAGTGAACGGACGTTTCCAGGTAGACATGGCCTTTGTAGGAAAGGCCCCCAGCGGTATACGAAGAGGGCAAACGCTGCAGATATTGCTTGCGCTCAGCGATGAGCGGCAGGCCATCCTGGTACCGAGAGGCGGTTTCTTCCAGCAGACCGGCGGCAACTGGATATTCAAGCTTAGCGACGATGGAAAGATTGCCTACAAAGTAGACATCGTACTGGGCAACCAGAACACGGATTATTATGAAGTAATGCAGGGGTTGAAACCGGGCGACAAGGTAGTGACCAGCAGCTATGAAAACTATGGAACCATGCAGGAACTGGTGTTGAAGAAATAAGTGCAGCGGGTGGCGCGGTGGTGATTGACGGGCATTGGTTTCTTTATTAAAAAGTTCAAACCATTTACCATAAATACTATCGTTATGAAAATAAAACTGCTTTACACCATCGTAGCCGTGTTTGGTTCGAGCCTGTTCGCTTCGCCGAAAGAGTTTACTGCTACCTGCGCTGATTCGCCGGTCAATAAACAAATACAGGCGTCGCCAATCGCGCTCAAAACCAATCAGGCAGTAGATGAAGACCTGGGAGAATCCGCGGTTGCTCATTTTTTTACGCTGGAGATCTAAGGAAACAATAGCAGGCCTGCCTGCAAAAAACATACATTCACCATAAATAAATAATAAATGATCAAGATTACGAATCTCGAGAAAATCTACAGAACCGAGGAAGTGGAGACGATTGCGTTGAACAAGCTGTCCTTTGAGGTAAAAGAAGGAGAATTTGTAGCAGTAATGGGACCCTCCGGTTGTGGTAAGTCAACCCTGTTGAACATCCTGGGCCTGCTGGACGATCCCGATGAAGGCAGCTTTGTTTTCAACGGAATTGAAGTGGCAAAATTTAACGAACGCAAAAGAGCGGATCTGCGCAAGAAGAATATCGGTTTCGTGTTCCAAAGTTTTAACCTCATCGACGAACTGACCGTGTTCGAAAATGTGGAACTTCCGCTGATCTACCTGGGTGTAAAGGGTGAAGAAAGAAAGAAAAGAGTGGAAGTGGTCCTGGACAAGATGCAGATCATGCACAGGCGGAACCACTACCCGCAGCAGTTGTCCGGCGGTCAGCAGCAGCGTGTGGCCGTTGCCAGGGCAGTCGTCAACAGACCCAAACTGATCCTTGCGGATGAACCTACCGGTAACCTTGATTCTTCGAACGGCAATGAGGTGATGCAGTTGCTGACAGACCTGAACGAACAGGGAACCACCATCATCATGGTAACACACTCTGAACATGATGCCCGGTACAGCCACCGCGTGATCAGGATGCTCGATGGACAGACCGTTACAGAAAACATACTTATATAACAGACCAGCCCCATGGAGCCGGGGCAGTACACAACATATCACCGGATCGGGAGAAAGCGAGGACAGGCTGGAATGAAAAAGCTTCGCTATGACCGGACACAACATCCGCTATTCATTGCTTCCTGATCCGGAGCTGCCGACGATCACACGATGGATGGATGCCGACAGAATGCTGCGGCAGGTCACTATCCATCGTTGACAGGTACAGCATTTTAGGAATCGGACATTGTTTCATACATCTACACATGGACCTGCTTTAGTTTATCCGGTATCCCGCCAAAGTTCCAACTTCAGCAACAGGTTTTTGCCGCGCCGTTTGCAACCTGTGGCTGGCTGACGCGTGAAAATAAAGGCCGGCAAGTGATTACATGCCACTTTTGTTGGCCGATCCGTATTTTTTTTCAATTCGGGAACAGGATTTTCAGTGCAACAATTCACGCCACATGTACCGGAATTATTCAAACAGCAGCATTCGCTGCCGCAGCGAAAAAAAAGCCCCCAAGCCTTATAATATATTTTACCAGAGCATAAGCCCCATAAGGGATGCACCGGCAGGCCGTAAATTGTCCATGAACGCCTTTTTACCCGTGCAACATTCGGACCAGGGATTTGACTTTAGAGATGGGCATGCGCAGGGAACGGACCATGGAAAAGAATGTAGTCAATCTGTCCACTTTTAGATATTTCGTTGTACACTGTTCAAAAGTTTACTGACCATCAAAAAACTACTATGCTTAAAAACTATATCCTGGTAGCGTTGAGAAATATCCGGAAGAATAAGGTCTTCTCCACGATCAATATTCTTGGGCTGGCACTGGGTATGACCTGCAGCCTGCTCATCCTGCTCTGGGTACAGGACGAAGAGGGCATTGATGGTTTTCACCGGAACAAAGGACTTATCTACAGTGTATATGAACGCCAATATTATGATGGCAAGGTGGAAGCGGGCTACTACACACCCGGCCTGCTGCCGGATGAAATGAAACGCAAACTCCCTGAAATACAATATTCGTCCGGATTTGCGTGGAAAGATCTAAATACATTTTCCGTAGGTGATAAGATCATGAAGGAAGAAGGGAATCATGCCAGCACTGATTATTTCAAGATGTTCAGCTATCCCCTGATCGAGGGCAACGCCGAAACTGCCCTGAGCACACCGGTGAGCATGGCCATATCACGAAAAATGGCGGTCGATTTTTTTGGGAGTCCTGCAGCCGCTATCGGGAAGACCATTCGCTTTGATAACCGCAAGGACATGACGGTCAGCGCCGTTTTTGAGAACCTGCCGGCCAGCAGCTCTGATAAATTTGATTACCTGATCAACTGGCATTCCTTCCTGGAGGACAATGACTGGGCAAAATCATGGGGTAACAATGGTCCCAGGACCCTCATTCAATTGCGCAAGGACGCCAACCCGGCATTGGTGGAAAAGAAGATCACGCATTTCCTGGACGATCTGAACAAGGAGCAGGGAGCCGGGTTCCGGGTAGAATTGGGCATGTATCGGTTCAGCGATATTTACCTCCACTCCAATTTTAAAAATGGAAAAGTAACCGGCGGACGGATCGACTATCTTCGCTTATTCATCCTCGTGGCTGTATTCATCCTGGTCATAGCCTGTATCAATTTTATGAACCTCACCACGGCGAGGTCGGTGAAGAGAGCCAAGGAAATCGGCATACGCAAAGTGGTGGGTGCCCTCAGGACCCTGCTGATGCGTCAATTCATCGGCGAGGCCATCCTGCTGTCATTTCTTGCCGTGCTTATATCCATGGCCCTGCTTACGCTTTTGTTACCCACCTTCAGCCATATAACCGGAAAAGAAATCGGCCTGCCGTTTACCCATCTCTATTTTTGGATCAGCCTACTGGTCCTTACGGTATTAACGGGTGTTGTGTCCGGCAGTTACCCGGCCATCTATCTCTCCGCCTTTAACCCGGTAACTGTGTTGAAAGGAACCCTGAAAACAAAGACCGGTGCCCTATGGTTCCGTAAAGGACTGGTCATTTTTCAGTTTGTGCTATCCATCGTGCTCATCATCGGGATGATCGTTATTTCAAAACAGGTAAGCTACGTACAAAACATCAACCTGGGTTATGACAAGGAAAACCTGATTTATATTCCCATCGAAGGGGAACTAATGGACAAGTACAATCTCTTCAAAGAGGAACTGCTGAGCAAGCCAGGCATTCAACTTGTGACCCGTATTTCACAAACACCCACGCAAATCGAAAATGGAACCTATGGCGTGGACTGGGACGGAAAGGACCAGAACAGCAAACCCATGTTTACCAATGCGGCGGTGGGATTTGATTTTGTGAAGACCATGAAACTCGAGGTACCAGGCGGCCGTGATTTCTCCAAAGATTTTGGAACGGATACAGCGGGTTATATACTGAATGAATCCGCGCTCAAAAAAATAGGATATAAAGATCCTGTCGGGAAGCGTCTCACGTTATGGGGTAAGAAAGGAACCATCATCGGTATTGTAAAGGATTTTCATTTCAACTCCCTGCGGGAGCCCATCCAGCCCCTGATCCTTCGCCTGGGTGAGAAAGACAGGTGGGGCTCCATCCTGGTCAGGACAATGCCGGGAAAAACAAAGGAAGCATTGGCGAGTATGGAAACTGTCTATAAAACACTTAACCCGAAATTCCCTTTTACTTACCAGTTTTCCGACCAGGAATACCAGAAACTGTATAAAAGCGAGGAAACCGTTCAGCAGCTTTCCACCTGTTTTGCCTTCCTGGGAATTTTTATTTCATGCCTGGGTCTCCTGGGACTGGCCATGTTCACTGCCGAACAGCGGACCAAGGAAATCGGAATCCGGAAAGTACTCGGTGCGAGTGTGCCGTCCATCTTCACGTTGTTGTCAAAAGAATTCCTGCTTTTTGTGCTGATCGCCTTTGCCATCGCCAGCCCGCTCGCATGGTGGGCC
Organism: Puia sp.; assembly: GCA_035499675.1. Lineage (GTDB taxonomy): Bacteria > Bacteroidota > Bacteroidia > Chitinophagales > Chitinophagaceae > Puia. The sequence goes on along the minus strand of DATJYH010000461.1, from coordinate 1,419 downwards.
ATGTACAAATGGTTGCAGGATTTTGCTTACCGGGTCGTTATCGGCTGGTGGATCTTCGCGGTAGCGGGTTTGATGGCCCTCCTGATCGCCCTTCTGACCATCAGTTTCCAGGCCATCAGAGCAGCCGTGGCCAACCCGGCAGTGGCTTTAAAAAATGAATGAGGTTATTCATATATCAATCATCTTAACAATTAAATAAAACACATGAAAAAATTTATCCTGCTGGCCATGTTCATCTATACGGCCACGTTAGTAAGGGCGCAAGACGATAATGACAACACGCCTTACCAGACTAAGTCCTTCGCCAATCAATCCATCACTGCCGTAGAATCCCGGACTTCCGGTGGGTCCATCCATGTTACCGGGTCACATGCAGCCGACGCAAGAGTAGAAATGTATGTATACCCCAATAACGGGAGAAAGAATTCCCTTTCCAAAGATGAGATTGAAAAAAAACTGGCCGAAGACTACGACATCAACATTTCGCTCAGCAATAACAAGATCACTGCCACCGCCAAACCCAAGGACAAGTTTATGAACTGGAACCATGCACTCAATGTGTCCTTTAGGATTTATGTTCCGCAAAATGTTTCAACAGACCTGTCAACCAGCGGCGGCAGTATTCATCTCGCCAGTTTGTCCGGCTCCCAATCTTTCCGTACCAGCGGCGGCAGCCTGCATGTTGACCACGTTACCGGCAAAATAAACGGCAATACATCCGGCGGCAGCATTCATGTAACCGACTCCAGGGATGATATTGATCTTTCCACCAGCGGCGGCAGCATCGAAGCCAGCAACTGTTCGGGAATAATCAAGCTGAGTACTTCCGGCGGTTCGTTAAGGCTTAGCAAATTACAGGGAACCATCCATGCCGGCACCAGCGGTGGGAGCGTTCATGGGTCTGACATCTCCGGTGAACTGGCCGCCCATACCTCCGGCGGTAATGTTGACCTGACCGGTCTGTCCTGCAGCCTGGAAACCTCCACCAGCGGCGGCAACATCGACGTTGAGATCAAAGAACTGGGAAGCTATGTCAAGATCAATAACTCCGGCGGACATATCAACCTGCAGGTACCAGCCAACAAGGGACTTGACCTGAAACTATACGGGGAAAAAATCAATACCGGGAGCCTGAGCAATTTCAGCGGTTCCACGCGTGAACATGAAATGGAAGGGAAGATCAACGGCGGCGGTGTGCCGGTTACAGTGGATGCAGGAAGCGGGAAGATTAATTTGACGTTTCGCTGAGGGTGGGAAATAAGCCGGGAGTCGATGGACGGGGGCAAGCCCGGAGGAGATACGTGATGCGGGATACGGGTCGCACCTGCAACTTGTTGACAATTTTAACGCAGGTTGAACCCTGAGACGGCCATCGACCCGTGGTCATCGGCCATCGACAACTCAGCTCCTCGATCCGCA
>DATJYH010000460.1:0-6975 GCA_035499675.1 Puia sp. | reverse complement strand
CGCCGGTCACTGGTCAGGAAAAACATGGAACTGCGCTATGCCGTAAACCGTGCAGCAAGGAACTATCTCCATGAAAATAATTTTATGGACATTGAAACACCCTTCCTGATCAAGTCCACGCCGGAAGGGGCCCGGGACTTTGTAGTGCCTTCCCGGATGAATGCAGGCCAGTTTTATGCCCTGCCCCAGTCGCCGCAAACCTTTAAACAGCTGCTGATGGTAAGCGGCTACGACCGCTATTACCAGGTGGTAAAATGTTTCAGGGACGAGGACCTGCGGGCAGACAGGCAGCCTGAATTCACCCAGATCGACTGCGAAATGAGTTTTGTAGAACAGGAAGACATCCTGGATATGTTTGAAGGGATGATCAAATATATCTTTAAACAGGTGAAGGGTATTGATTACACAGACTCGCTGGAAAGAATGACCTGGGAGGATGCAATGTGGAACTTTGGCAACGACAAACCGGATACCCGGTTTGGCATGAAGATCTGCAACCTGAAATCAGCCTTCAGAAAGGACGACAGGATCCGGGCGATCGGGGAATTGATCAACGGAGCTGGTTTTGCCGTATTTGACCAGGCAGAAACTGTACTGGCCATTGCGGTTCCGGCAGGCGCCGCCTATACCCGGAAACAGCTGGACGAATGGACCGAATGGGTCAAACGTCCACAGATAGGGATGCAGGGCCTCGCGTATATACGCTGTAACAGCGATGGTTCCTTTAAAAGCAGCATCGACAAATTTTACACAGAGGAACGGCTCAAAGCCATCGCCGAAAAGAGCGGTGCACAACCCGGTGATATCGTCTTTATACTTGCAGGGGCGGAAGAAAAAACAAGGAAAGCCATCAGCGAATTACGACTTGAACTGGGTGAACGCCTCGGCATGCGCAAAAAAGACGAATTTAAATTGTTGTGGGTGGTCGATTTCCCCCTTTTTGAATACAGTGAAGAAGAAACCACTGAAACCGGGGCCGGTCGCTGGGTTGCCCGGCACCATCCTTTTACCGCACCCAAACCGGAGCATATCGATGTCATGATCAACAACAGCCCCGTTATTGAAAATGCCTCCGCTTACCTCAGCCACCCCTATGCGCAGATTAAGGCCAATGCTTACGACATGGTCTTAAACGGCAATGAAATCGGGGGTGGCTCGATTCGCATTTTCCAGCGTGAATTGCAGGAGAAAATGTTCGCCGCCCTCGGGATGAGCCGGGAGGAGTCGCAACACAAATTCGGGTTCCTGCTCGGTGCTTTTGAATTTGGCGCACCGCCGCATGGCGGCATCGCTTTCGGGTTCGACCGGTTATGTGCCATACTTGGGGGCAGCGAGAGTATCCGCGATTTTATCGCCTTCCCCAAAAATAACAGCGGTCGCGATGTGATGCTGGATGCACCATCTTCCATCGATGACAAACAACTCAAAGAGCTTGCCATACGGGTAACCAAAGATTGACCTGGCAGCAAAGCCATCGCGTATAAAAATGGTTCAGCATTTATGAAAAAAATCGTGCAAATATCAACCGTGCTTTCCTGGTTTAATCTTATCATGGGAAGTTTCCTGGTATTGGCCGGGCTTTTCATGGCCCTGGCATCACAGCAGATGCTCAGCATTCTCACCTCCCTGCTGTTGGTCAGTTCCATCATCCTGCACAGCTATGCGGCACTTCAGCTGCGAAAGAGCATCCTGCACCCGGAAATTCCCCTGAACAGGCAAACCCCCACGGGTATCCGCTTTATGGGTTTTATAGCCTTGTTCTGCTCGCTGCTGATTGCCGGGAATGCATTCTTCATCCTGCAGCATGCCGGGGAAGTATTGCAACAGATGAGCCTTCCCCCTGAAGCAAAGAGTCTGAATATGCCAAGGCTGTTAAAAGGCACTGCCGTTTTTACCCTGATCTTTGCCCTGAGTATTTTGACAAATGTGGTACTGAATATGCGGCTACTGAGATGGTATCTGTCTATTCCCTATGAAAACAAGGAATAAGATCAAAAGCGTAGCCGGTGACCGGCGCCAGACAAAACCCGTTATACTATTTTCTTTTTCCGGAGCATCGTATAAAGCAGCAGCACCAACAGGAGCACGGTGCTGAATCCCAACAGGTCGTTCCTGACCTGGGTAATTTCCTTGTCCTCCCCTCTGTGGATATTCGACTTGCAGGTGCTGATATAAAAAGCAAGACCCGGGTAGTAGTTATTGAGTCGTTGAACCTCTTCAAACTTGTTCAACGCTTTCCGGTAGTACTCTTTTTCGAACGCATTCATGCCTTCCGCAAATATTTCGGAGGATTTGCTGAAGGAGGGCATGATATCAGCGGTATCCAGGTATTCATCCAAAATGGCCACGGGGATTGCGAAATTCAGTCCCGCTGCCAGGCCACCGGTATTTTCCAGGCTGCCAAAAGTGGTCAGGCCCACCACCTCGCCTTTTTCGTTACAAACCGGGCCTCCGCTGCTGCCATGATTGATGTTTGCATCCATCTGAATCAACGGCCATCCGCCGATCGATTTCTTGATCGCACTTACGATACCGGTGGTCAGTGTTGGCTCGATGGCCGATTCCAGTGCCACAAAATCATTGTTGGTTACCGGGCCCGGGTAGCCGTACACATAAAGCTGCTCGCCAACCCGGGGCAGTTGGTCGGTGGCGATTTTGAGGGTCGGCAGGTTGGTACCTCCGTCTATCTTCAATAGCGCAATATCCTTCCCCGGCATCGGGTCGCCTTTGATGACAATGGAAGCGGGTTTCTTGATGCTGGCCGACTCCTCATCGTCCGTATCGCTGCTGTATACCACGTACACGTCCTTCTTGAGATCATACAGCACCATGGAAAAAAGTTTCGAATATTCGGAGGCAAAAGTGTTGTACAACAGGGTGCGTTGCTGCTCGGTAAACCGGGTGGCCCAGGAACTTTCCAACGCGGCAATATTGGCATCCGTGATTTGCTGAAAGGCCGACAAAATAAATTGCCTGCGAATGTAGGAGGTCTCCCGGTCGATCAGGTGGCAGTTGGTAGCTACATATCCATCGCCCGTAATAAAAAAACCGGTACCTGTACCGGTGATCTCTTCAGGTTGCCGGATATAATCGAGGGTGGATTTAAAAAAACGGGCGGGGTTGTTGTTGATCTCCTTGAGTACGATATCGAGTTTTTCTTCCGCGGTATATATCACGCCCCCGGTGTCAGTCTTTTGAATGGAATCCAGCAGGTGGTTAAAATTGCGGGTATCCATCTTCATCTTGTTCACGTAAACATCCGCCGAAAACACCGTTTTGATCATTACGACACCCGGCCGGTTGACAGCATAATTCTCCACGGCGGTCATCTTCTGTGCAACGCCAGGAAGACCTGCCGCAGCCAGCAAAATCAAAAAGAACAGACGGCCTGCCGATCCTGGTGAACAATGTGCCTGCATACAATCCGTAGCTTTGCAATAAAACCTAAAAAAGGCTAACTTGTTGTGATAACTAGGTTAAAATTTTAGCATGACCTCCTCACGCGCCCCGCTTGCAGAAAGGATGCGTCCGAATACGCTGGACCAACTGGTGGGGCAACAGCACCTCACGGGTAAAGGTAGTATTTTAAGGACGGCCATTGAACAGGGCAATGTGCCGTCGATGATCCTGTGGGGACCGCCGGGAACCGGTAAAACCACGCTTGCCAATATCATCGCCCAAAGCCTGCAGGTCCCCTTCTATACCCTGAGCGCCATTTCTTCCGGTGTAAAAGATGTAAGAGAAGTAATTGAAGACGCGAAAAAAAAAGATCGCGCCATTTTGTTCATCGATGAAATACATCGCTTCAACAAGGGTCAGCAGGATGCCCTGCTGGGTGCAGTGGAAAAGGGAATCGTGACCCTCATCGGTGCCACCACGGAAAATCCTTCCTTTGAAGTAAACAGCGCGCTGCTCAGTCGTTGCCAGGTATATGTGCTCAAACCGCTGGACAATAATGACCTGCTCCAATTGTTGCAGAAAACGATTGAAACCGACGGGGAACTAAAAAAGAAACAAATTGAACTCAGGGAAACAGAAGCATTGATGACCCTGTCCGGCGGAGATGCCAGGAAGCTGCTCAACCTGCTTGAACTGGTAGCAGGTGCTTCAAAAAGTACCCGCCCGCTGGTAGTGACCGATGAGCTGGTGATGGAGACCGCACAACAACGGATTGCCTTATACGATAAAAAAGGAGAACAACACTACGATATCATTTCTGCCTTTATCAAGTCGATGCGCGGGAGTGACCCGAATGCTGCCGTATACTGGCTGGCCAGGATGATCGAGGGTGGGGAAGATGTTAAGTTTATTGCCAGGAGAATGCTGATCCTTGCGAGCGAGGACATCGGCAACGCCAACCCCAATGCACTGCTACTGGCCAACGCTGCTTTTGAAGCAGTCAATAAAATCGGTTATCCCGAATCAGCACTGATCCTTTCGCAGTGCGCCATCTACCTGGCCTCCTCCCCCAAAAGCAATGCGGCTACCGTGGCCATCGGCGAGGCAATGTCGATGGTCAGGAGAGCAGGCGATCTGTCCGTGCCCCTCCCTATCCGCAATGCCCCCACTCAATTGATGAAGTCGATGGACTATGGCAAGGGCTACCAGTATAGCCATGAATATGAAAATAATTTTTCCCCACAGGAATACCTGCCCGAAGAAATCTCGGGGACACGTTTTTACACACCGGGAAAAAATACCCGGGAAGAGGAGCTGAGGAAGTTTTTGAAGAGCCTGTGGAAAGGAAAGTATGAGTATTGAGCCGGGAATCGAGCATCGGGAGTCTGGGGCCCGCCTGTTCCGCCTGAGGCGGATGCGGCAGACGATGCGGGATACGAGTGCAACCTGTTACACAGAAGTCTGTAAACTTTCAACTGTCATCTACTAATTTTGCCGCAAACAACACATCACATGCTGGAATGGGTATGTAAAAAATTCGATGAACTAACGGCAAGGGAGCTTTACAATATTATGAAATTGCGCAGCCGCGTATTTGTCGTGGAGCAACAATGTATATACCTGGATGCTGATGACAAGGATCCCCATTGCCACCACCTGATGGGTATTAAAGAAGGACAGTTGGTTGCATATACCCGGATCGTGCCGCCGGGGATCAGTTATGCGGAACCCTCCATTGGGCGCGTGGTCACATCACCGGATGAAAGAAAAAACGGGTATGGTAAAATACTGATGGCAAAAAGTATCGAGACATTGTATTCGTTATATGGAAACACTCCCATCAAAATCGGCGCACAATTGTATCTTAAAACCTTTTACGAATCCTTTTCATTTCTTCAAAGCAGCGAAATTTACCTCGAAGATGGCATTGAGCACATCGAAATGCTGTTGAAATAATCAGCTTGGGAATGATTCCATTTTTTGGAATGACTCTCATTAAAATATTTTAGTCTTCAACACACCAATAGAATAACTTTTCCCGTTCTTGTATCGTAACCGGGCACGCATGTATATGCCGCCTGGAATCCAAACCATCGGAAAACTAAATCAATATTCCATGAAACAACGTTTACGCTCCGTTTTGCGGAAGTGTTTCTACACGCTGGTCATCATCCTGGCACTTCATGCACCTTCATACAGCCAGCTATCAGTTGGTAATTATTTTGAAGCAGGATTTACCGCAGGCCCCATGGTCTTCCTCGGCGACCTCGGAGGTAATGCAGGCGTGGGCACCACTTTCATCAAAGACTATAATATTCCTGCAACCCGCTTGTCACTGGGAGCATTTGTTGCCGCACATCCAGCAGAATGGGTCGGCTTCAGGCTGGCCGTAAACTGGGGTGAGCTGTACGGGAACGACAACCTGATCAAGGCTAAGGGCGGTGAACAGGATTCCCGTTATAACAGGAACCTCGATTTCCGCACACAGATAACGGAAGGTTATGTGGGCATGGAATTGTATCCTACCGTTTTTATTGAGGACGATCCCACCAGCGTATTTGGAAGATTGAGACCTTATGGTATGATTGGTGTGGGCGTATTCCATTTCAATCCGCAGGGAACGTATACCGACGCATCGGGTAACTCGGAATGGGTTTATCTCAGGCCGTTGCACACCGAAGGTGAAGGTTTTGCTGAATATCCGGGAAGAAAGGAATATTCGCTTACACAGCTTAACATTCCGATGGCCGTGGGTGTAAAATACTATTTCAGCGATAACCTCAACCTGTCTTTTGAGGTATTGTACCGCAAAACATTCACAGACTATATCGATGATGTGAGCACTACCTATATCGACCCCTCTCTGTTCTCTAAATATTTGTCGCCCGGTGATGCGCAGATTGCTGCGGCTATCTACAACAAAAGCCCGCTTAGAGGCATACCCGCCAGCGGTTATAATCCCGGCGACCAGAGAGGAAATTCTGCCAACAACGACGCATATTTCACCTTTGGCTTTAAAATTGCATTTAGGTTGGCACAGGGTCGTGAATGGAGGAATTCAACCCATTGTCCGCTGTTGCGATTCTAATGAAGATATTATTTTAATCCGTACCCTTATTTATTGATTTCAACCGATCAATCAATAACTATGATGAAAACTGTACCTACGAAAAAAACATCGCTGTTTTCCTATTGCTATCCCCTTTGTATCATGATTGGTTTGTCGGCCACCCTGCCCGCGCATGCCGGGGTCGCGTCATCCGGATCAAATCATGACAATCGTTATCTCATCCTGGTCACCAAATCACAAAACAACAAGAAACACAATGTCCGCCTGTACAATCGCGACGGCCAGGAGCAGCTTTTATGCAGCGTAACAGGTCCGGAGGGGAAACATTACCAGTTGTATGTGTTTGACATGGAAGGGCGGCTCATGATCCAGGCAAAAATGCTGAGCAGGGAAACAAAAACGCTGAACAGGATTCCGAAAGGAAATTATTTTTTCGAAGTGCTAAGCCAGGATGAACAGGTGGAGAGTGGACAGCTTACCGTAAAATAACGATCCATTTCAAATAC
>DATJYH010000459.1:0-2404 GCA_035499675.1 Puia sp. | reverse complement strand
GTGGTGTTGATCCTGATAGCAGGAAAGATGCTGTTTTTCGACAAATAAGATACGCCTGAGGTGGACTAAAATAATCTTTTGATCAATGTCAGCCTGTGCGTGTGCTCAAGTTTTTCCGAGTGAATGATGCCCTGCTCGTCGATCCGGTCCACCCTTACTTTGCCGGATGCATGAATGATCTCCTGGTCATTCAGGAGCATACCCACATGTACGATTTTCCCTTCCTCATTGTCAAAAAAGGCAAGGTCGCCCAGTTTTGAGGAGTGCAATCTGGTGACGTCCAACCCCTGTTCGGCCTGTTGCCAGGCGTCTCTCAGGAGCGGGATATTAAAAAAACGAAACAGGGTCTGGGTAAACCCGCTGCAATCGGTGCCAAAGACTGTTTTACCGCCCCATAAGTAGGCTGTGTTCAGGAATTGGAAGGCTATCAGCCTGATTGATCTTGCATCCCGTTGCGCCTTGGCTGTATCCCACAGCACTCCCCGATAATGAATGATATTTTTCCGCCAGTAAGTATGTCCGCTTTTCAGCCCGGTTAATGAGCTTCCCATGGGTATGTGCATGGGGTGACCGTTGAATTCGAGCACGGTTACCCAATCCTCCGTAAGACTTTCCTCTTCCGCCGGGCGGGCGGTATCCGCATCGGTTTCGGTGATATGGCTTTCGTGGCACCATCCTTCGTACCCGTCGTACCGGCAGCTCACCTTTAACCACTGTCCCGGGGAATATTCCCGGATGTCGCAAAGCTCCCCGAATACGAGCTGGCTTACCATCTCGGCCTTGTGCGAAGGTTCAGCCCGTAAGGGGCTGACCGGCACGCAACAAAATGCAGCTTGCATACTGAAAGTTACACCTGAGCCTGTAATTTTCCTTGTTTTCCGTTTTATTTGACCAGGCGGGCTGCCGCCGGGCTAATTATTTGTGAAAATGGGGCGGTTTTGCATCTTACCTGTATAAATTGGCTATTTTGATTTGTGCACAAAGAAAATCTCGACCATATTACTGACCAGGAATTGCTTGACCGTTTCCAGGAGGATCACGACAATTACTGGCTGGGCATCCTGCTCCCGCGCTATGTATTGTTGTTGTTCGGCGTATGCATGAAATACCTCAAAAACGAAGAGGAAGCCAGGGACAGTGTACAGCAGATATTCCTGAAAGCCATCATCGAACTACATAAGTACCGGGTAAATTATTTCAGTTCCTGGATCTATAAGGTGACCCGCAACCATTGCCTGATGAAGATAAGAGCCACCCAGGGCCGGGTTTCCTTACCTGTGGTTGACAAGCTGGCGCTCGCCACCGAAGATAGCGGCGATGAGCATCGGGAGAAGGAAAAGATGCTGCAGTTGATGACACTTTCCATCGGGGAGCTGAACGAGGAACAAAAACGATGCGTAACTTTGTTCTATCTCGAAAAAAAATCCTACCAGGAAATCGCCGGGCAAACCGGGTTTAGCATGATGCAGGTCAAGAGCCATATCCAGAACGGGAAAAGGAACCTGAAAATATTGCTCGACAAGAAATTGAATAAAGTCCCTTGACAGATCGTTAATAACCAGGAGGCATACTTCGGAATATGAACCAGGAATTATTAGACATATTATCCAACAGTAACAAGGACATCGATAACCAGAAATTGATGGATTATCTGAGTGGGAAATTGTCTGAGCCCGAAAAACATGAGGTTGAAAAATTGGTGGCCGGCAGCGATTTCATGCAGGACGCTTTGGAGGGGCTTAAAAATATTAAAGACAGCCGCAAATTGCAGGCCTACGTGGACCAGTTGCAGCAATCTCTTCAGGGACAGCTCACGCAAAACAGGCGTCGTCGCGAAAAGCACCGGATAAAAGAATATCCCTGGATTTATTTTACGATCGTACTGATCCTCGTTATTGCGATCGTGGGTTATCTCATCATCCGCCAGGTTCTCCACTAACCCCCGCCCTGTTGTTCCCCCCTAACCCTTGACATCGGCATCCGGATTTTGTACTTTTATGAAGGATTGATTCAGTTCTTAAATTTATTTTTATGGGTACGCTGCAACAAATTCAACACTGGAGTGCCACCCATCACCCGAAATGGTTGGTCGTTTTGCGGGTTGCACTGGGTTTGAGCCTTTTCATCAAGGGAATTTCCTTCATGAACCACGCGGTTCTGCTCGATCAGATGATTGCGGGAACGGTTGTTTCCAATGCCACCGACTGGCTGCCGATCGTCATCACATGGGCACATCTTCTCGGCGGATTCTTTATCATTATTGGATTGTTTACACGCCTGGCCGTGCTGATCCAGATACCTATCCTGCTAGGTGCGGTGATTTTTATCAGTACACACCGTGGCGCCACAGGAAATGGTTCCGAAATCATTTTTGCACTGGTGATCCTGCTGCTGCTCGTCTTCT
>DATJYH010000458.1:0-3011 GCA_035499675.1 Puia sp. | reverse complement strand
AAGGGCAGCGACAAAGGAAAGAACAACAAAAAAATGCCCCAACTTGCCGGGCAACAAGTGCTCGCCGATATAATCCATGATCTGCTTATTGAGTTTGGGTCAGGTTTTGCTTAGCCGTGTTGGGATCGTCTTTGTATTTGGAAGGACATTTGATGAGGATGCCGTCTTTTTGTGTGATGTCAAACACATCGCCTTTCATTTTTCCCTTGAGCACGATCCTTTCCGCCTTTTCCATATCATAAGGCTTTTCGTAATGATATACCACTTTGGCCTGCTGGCCGAGGGTATCCTTTACATAAAAACTCACATAGTTCGGGTTTTTTACCGGGTCGTAATCTACAGGCTGGGTTTTGTCGAGTTTTACAATGATCGTTACGCTCTTTCCTTCCTTCTGCCGGGCAGAAGCAATGGTTTCATAGGTGGACAGATTCCCCATAAAACTTAATAACACGCCGATCGATACAGCGATCAAAACCAATAGCACAATGTGCAGTCTTTTCATACAGATTCAAATTCTCCGCAAAGTTAGGTCAAAAAGCAATAGAGGGAGATGACATTCGTGGTTGATTTATGTCAACCCGTTTAAAAAATGGGCTTCTGCGGGCATCTTCCCGCTTCTCCGTTTTTGCCATAACTTTGCGCCTTCCTACACGCTTAAAACCATGACAGACCTTTCTCATTTTGATCCAAACGGGGCCAGCAATCCCCGGAACAATATTTTTGGCCTGCCGTTTAAAGAAGAAGACGCCCGGCTGGTCATCCTTCCCGTACCCTGGGAAGTAACGGTCAGCTATGGCTCCGGCACTTCCCGCGCAGCCGACAATGTTTTCAAGGCCAGCATGCAGGTGGATCTGTTTGACCAGGAAAGCAACAATGCATGGCGACAGGGTTTTTATATGCGGCAGCCCGACAGGAAGATCCTGATGAAAAGCGATTATTTGCGCAAGGAGGCCGAACTGTATATCGACTACACCTCCAGTGGCGAAAATCTCGAGAAAAATGCCTTCATGTGCAAATCGCTCAAAGAGATCAACGAAGGTGGCATTCAACTCAACAAATGGGTGTACGAGCAAACCCGGGAAATCATGAACACCGGGAAACTCGTGGCCCTGCTGGGCGGCGACCACAGTACCCCGCTGGGATATTTCAAGGCCATCGCGGAACGACATGGTGATTTTGGCATTTTGCAGGTGGATGCGCATTGTGATCTGCGAAAGGCCTATGAAGGTTTTGTGTATAGCCACGGAAGTGTTATGTACAATGCGCTGGAAGAGATCCCGCAGCTGACCAGGCTGGTACAGATAGGCGTGCGCGATTTTTGTGAGGAAGAATGGAATTATATCTGCAACAGCCACGCCCGGGTGGTTACCTATTTCGACAAGGATATCAAGGAGCGGCAATACGAGGGAGAAACCTGGAAGCAGATCGTGGATGAGATCATACAGCATCTCCCTGAAAAGGTACACATCTCGCTCGACATCGACGGCCTGGATCCCAATTTGGGCCGGCACACGGGCACACCCGTTCCTGGTGGTTTCCAGGCGGAGCAGATATTTTATCTCGCAAAAAAAATCATCCGCAGCGGGCGCCGTTTTATCGGGTTCGACCTGGATGAAATTGGGGTAGGCGAAACCGGCTGGGATGGCAATGTAGGCGCGCGGATATTGTGGAAGCTCTGTAATATGCTGGTGGCCAGCAACAGCTGATAACCCGCATGCATGACCATGAACGCTAAATTCAACTATATCGTCATCCTGAAAAGAAGCAATGAAAGATACGTCGACCGGATCAGCTTTTTGCTCTCTGTGCTGGCGGTACTGGCCTTTGTGGAAGTACAGGTAAAAACGGGAACGATCAACTATTTTTTCAGCATCGCCGCGCTGTTGGTATTGGCCGGTATCATCATGAACCAGATAGCGGCCTGGAAGGGTCGGCAGGTACGTTATAAAAACTGGTTGCTGGTAGCCGGTATTTTCTGGATTGGTATGCCCATATACGCATGGATCGCAATACTGTATTTTCTCCTGGCTTTCCTGGAATACCAGGCCAAATACCCGCTTGAGATCGGCTTTAAAAACGACCTGGTGTTGATCAACACCCTGTTCAAAAGAAAATTCGCCTGGACCGAATTCAACAATGTGATCCTCAAAGATGGCCTGCTGACACTCGATTTTAAAAACAATAAGCTCTTCCAGAAAGAAGTACTGGATGATGACGAACCCGATGCGGATGAGGATGAGTTTAATGAGTATTGCAGGGAGAGACTGAGCCTGGCGGGGGAACAAAGAATGACAGTGAATAAATGACAGTTGAGAGACCCATCAGTTGTTAAATGGAATTGGCCAAAATCTAGTGTTTATATTTTTTATTATGATGCTAAAATTATTCAACGTTCTTCCTGTCAACTATCATCTGTCTGTTGTTATCTATTCCTAAAAATCAATTCATGCAACAACACCCATTCCTCCTCTACTCCGACGGCAAGGGAAACATCTTTGAAGACCGGTCGCTGTTTGCCACGGGGCGCAGCGGTTGGGATGCCGTGGAAGTTCCTGCGCAGGACTGGATCCTGTTGCCGCAGGGGGGATCGTTGTATGAGCTGCCGGGGCGGAGGGGAATCGGGGTTGACGTGAAAACAGGTGAGATGCGTCTTTGCGAAAAAGGATGGGCCGTGGCCGCGTTTATTCCGCCGGCACATACGGGGCTTTACCTCGCTGCTTACGAAACAGAACCAGGCGCTCCTACGCTTCCGCTGTTTTGTTATACCGCGGCCGGCTGGCAGGCTGATCATTTTTATGTACCCGCCGTTCGCATTGAACAGGATATTCGCCAGGAAAGCGTGGGGTACGATGCTGAAAGGATCAACGAAGGGGCACAAAACCTGTTGAAGGCCTACCCGCAAAATCGCCTGGTGAAACACCTGATGGAAAATTGCTGTTTGACCTATCATTGTCCCGCCGCGCGGAATTTTTCATTGGGCAGATGGGAATGTCCCGTGCCCAGTTCGCCGG
>DATJYH010000457.1:0-8016 GCA_035499675.1 Puia sp. | reverse complement strand
CTTTACCATCCTCGCAATCCTGAGTCCCCAGGGGTCATTCAGCAGCCATGCATTGGGATCATTGATGGCAATGTTTGGTGACAGCAGCACCAGCGCCGCCACATCATCGGGATAACTGGCCGCGAGCTGCAATGCCAGCGTGCCACCGGTGGACGTGCCCATCAGTATTACTTTTTTCCCGATCTGCTGACCGATCGCCAATGCCTGCTCCGATGATTCCCACAGTTTATCTGCCGTCAGGTTGATGAGCTGATCAACGGTATCGATACCATGTTCTGCCAGTCGGGACAAATACAAATTGCAACCGAATTTTTTTGCGATGTCGCGATGCACCGGATAGCCTTCCTGCTGTGAAGCGGAAAATCCATGAAGATAAACGATCGAATAGTCTGTTTTCTGCCGGAGTGAATCATTCGCCCAAACAATCCGCGCTTCATTGTTTGGCTTGAGCTTATGAAGTTCTTCATTGGCCCTGATATAATTTTCCAGCGCCGTCGGGCTGGAAGGAACCTCCGGCATGTTCTTCCGGTATTTGGGAGTGGCCGGGCTAGGACCCGCCAGGTAACCCGCCAGGAGCACTACCGGGATCGCAAGCAACCATCTCTTTCGCATGCAGTAAATTTGTGGGTGAAAATATCAATAAGCCGGCGATTATAATAACGATTTTCAAAAATTAACAATGAGTCCCGATACTGGAAAGCTCCTCATGTGGATTGGCGGCCTGATCTTCCTGGCAGGCCTGCTCGTTTATTTTTTTCACAACAGGCTTCACTGGATCGGCCATCTGCCAGGCGATATCCGCATTGAAAGAGAGAACAGCCGTTTTTATTTTCCGGTCACCACCCTGATCCTCTTCAGCCTCTTGATTTCGGTCATTCTTCGCATCATTCGCAGAGGCTGAGATCAGCCGGCATTTTTTTATCATTCATGCATGGCATAATGCGATAAGTTTCCGATATTCGGAGCCGATTGCAAACCAAAACCATCTGCACATGTCAGCTCCAAACCAACGATTTCTTGCCCTGGACGTATTTCGAGGCATGACGATTTGTTTCATGATCATTGTCAACACCCCCGGCAGCGGGCAGTATTCTTATTCGCCGCTGGAACATGCCCGCTGGCATGGATTCACACCCACCGATCTTGTATTTCCTTCCTTTCTATTTGCCGTGGGCAATGCCATGAGTTTTGTGATGGCCAGGTGGACCAGTTTGTCGCAATCGCAGGTATTGGGAAAGATATTCAAACGCACCCTGATCATTTTCCTGCTGGGATACCTGATGTACTGGTTTCCCTTTGTGGAAATGGATAAAAACAACCACTTGATGTTGTCCCCCATCTCCCATACACGGATACTCGGCGTGTTGCAGCGAATTGCGCTTGCCTATGGCATCGCATCTCTGCTGATCTATTATCTCAAACCAAAAACTGTTTTGATATTGGCGGCTGTGATCCTGCTGGGGTACTGGGGCTTAATGATGACCATGGGTGATCCGGCTGATCCGTTGAGCATGACCGGCAACCTGGGGTACAAGATCGATGTATGGCTGATGGGCAAGGACCATATGTACCACGGCGAGGGCGTTGCCTTTGACCCCGAAGGATGGCTGAGTACCCTGCCGGCCGTTGTGAACGTGATCGGAGGATACATGGTTGGAAAATTCCTGCAGCAAAAAGGAAGGACCTATGAGGGGCTTGCCAAACTGTTGCTGGCAGGTTTTGCCCTGTTGACGATTGCCTATTTCTGGGACCTGGTATTTCCGATCAACAAAAAATTATGGACCAGTTCCTTTGTATTGTATACAGTTGGACTGGATTGCATCATTATTTCTGCGATCATTTATGTGGTGGACTTTCTTCAAAAAACCCAGTGGACATCTTTCTTCACCGTGCTGGGGAAAAACCCGCTCTTTATTTACCTGTTATCGGAGATTGGGGCCAGTCTGCTTTATATCATCCACCCAACGCCCAACACGTCGCTCTACAACTGGCTCTATGAAAATATTTTCAAGCACGCCGGATTATATTTTGGCTCGTTGCTGTTCGCGGTCTCCTGGATGCTGGTTTGCTGGCTGGTGGCATATTTCCTCGACAAGCGAAAGATTTATGTGAGGGTCTGATAATATTAAATTAAGTTTCTTCTTTCTCTTTGCCCTCCCGTTGAATTAACGTACCTTTGCACGTTCAAAAACGGGGCTTGGTCCAAATTGTTCAGGGTTAACCCATTCGGTTCAATAAACCCAGCCGGCCGACCGTTAAAGCAAAGGTTATGGAGATAAGGAATATTGCAATCATCGCACACGTTGACCATGGCAAAACGACCCTGGTTGACAAGATTTTACACGCTACCAAGGTTTTTCGTGACAACCAGGCCACGGGCGAGTTGATCATGGACAGCAACGACCTCGAGCGTGAAAGAGGCATTACCATTTTCAGTAAGAATGCCGCAGTCATCTATAAGGATGTCAAAATAAATGTAATTGATACCCCTGGCCATGCCGACTTTGGCGGAGAAGTAGAACGTGTATTAAAGATGGCCGATGGTGTATTGTTGCTGGTAGATGCTTTTGAAGGCCCCATGCCTCAAACACGATTTGTATTGCAAAAGGCCCTGCAGCTGAACCTGAAACCCATTGTGGTCATCAACAAAGTGGACAAACCCAATTGTCGTCCCGACGAAGTGTACGATGCCGTATTTGAATTGTTCTTCAACCTGGATGCTACAGAAGAACAACTCGACTTCCCGACTTTTTATGGTTCAGGGAAAAACGGTTGGTTCAATGATTCACTCACGCCTTCTACCGATATCACTCCCTTATTGGACGGCATATTGAAATATGTACCAGCACCGGTCGTCAGCGAGGGTACACTACAGCTGCAGATCACCTCATTGGATTATTCCTCCTTCCTGGGACGGATCGCCGTAGGCAAGGTAACCCGCGGAACCATTCGGGAGGGTCAGCAGATTTCCCTGGTACAGGCCGATGGCAGCATCCGGAAATCACGCGTAAAAGAACTCTATGTTTTTGAAGCGCTGGGTAAGAAAAAGGCAACGGAGGTTAGGTGTGGGGATATTTGCGCAGTGGTGGGGCTGGAAGACTTCAACATCGGTGATACCATCGCCGATGGGGAAAACCCGGAAGGGCTTCCCGTCATCAGCGTAGATGAGCCTACCATGAGCATGCTGTTCTCTATCAATAATTCTCCTTTTTTTGGCAAGGACGGCAAATTTGTGACCTCTCGTCACCTGCGCGACCGCCTGATGAAGGAAACAGAAAAAAACCTGGCTCTTCGGGTAGAGGACACCGATAGTGCGGACAGCTTCCTGGTTTTTGGACGAGGGATCCTGCACCTGGGTATCCTGATTGAAACCATGCGCCGGGAAGGATATGAAATGACGATTGGCCAGCCGCAGGTCATTGTAAAAGAAATCAACGGGAAAAAATCAGAGCCCTTTGAAATACTGGTGGTCGATACACCCCAGGAATACAGCGGAAAGGTAATCGACATGGTTACCCAGCGCAAGGGGGAACTGCTGGTGATGGAAACCAAGGGCGACATGCAGCACCTGGAATTTGAAATTCCGTCGAGGGGATTGATCGGGCTGCGTTCCGGGATGCTTACTTCCACCGCCGGTGAAGCCGTCATGGCGCACCGTTTTAGCGAATACAAACCCTGGAAGGGGCCGATTCCCGGCAGAAACAATGGTGTGCTGATCTCAAAAAACCAGGCTGCCACTACGGCTTATTCGATCGATAAACTGCAGGACCGTGGTTCATTCTTTGTGGACCCGGGTGAAGATGTATACGTGGGACAGATCATCGCGGAACATATCAAACCCGGCGACCTGGTAGTTAATGCTACAGAAGGTAAAAAACTGACCAACATGCGCGCCAGCGGAAGCGATGACTCCGTGCGGATCGTTCCCAAAATTCAAATGACGCTCGAGGAATGCATGGAATACATCCAGCAGGATGAATGCATCGAGGTCACTCCCAAAAAAGTCCGCCTGCGCAAAACCATCCTGGATGAGGAAGAAAGAAGAAAATTCCAGAAAATGCTGAAGGCAGAAGAAGTTGGATAAAATCACTTTAAAATAAATAGATCCCCCGCCCCCCGCCAATCCGTGGGGGATTTTTTTTACGGCCCGGTCATTTGAGTGAAATCATCGTAAATTTGTATGAAATTTCAACGTATGAAAAGAGGGATTGTGATCCTGCTCATGCTGGTTGCGGTGCTGGCGGTTCCTGTCGGGCAGGGTCATGCACAATGTTCCATCTGTACCAGGAGTGCGCAGCAGCTGGGAGAGCGACCCGCCTCGGCGCTGAATGCGGGCATCATCTATCTTGCGCTGACCCCCTTTCTTATATTCAGTTATATTGGCTATCGCTGGTGGAAGAGTAACCAGGAATCTGAATAGCAGCGGCATTTTCCGGCTTTCGTCGTAATCTTCAAAATCAACAGTATCTTTCCGCGCGGAATCAACCCGTCTGCTCACCATCTTCATGATCGCCCATCAGCCGATAGTCCGGAAGAAAAGGTCGCCCGTACAGGGGAAATTTTCCATCCTGATCCCCAGCTGGAACAACCTGGACTATCTCCGGCTTTGTATTGAAAGTATCCGGAAGAATTCTCATTTTACCCACCAGGTCATTGTGCATATCAACGAAGGAAAAGATGGTACGCTTGACTGGGTTGACTCCCAACCCGATCTCAGTTATACGTTCAGCGAAAAAAACATCGGGATCTGTTACGCATTGAATGCAGGAAGGGAACTGGCAATGACCGACTACATCGTGTATATGAACGATGATATGTATGTGTGCCCCGGTTGGGACCTGGTATTGTACGATGAAATAGAAAAAATCGGGCATCCATATTTTTTCCTGTCGGCCACAGCCGTTGAACCGATGGAAACGGGCAATCCCTGCGTGCTGGTGAAAGATTATGGAAACAACATCGGCGATTTTAAAGAGGAAGCATTGCTCCAGGAATACGCTGCACCCGTTATGCGCGATTGGCAGGGGGCAACCTGGCCACCGAATGTAGTGCATAAGGATGTATGGGACCTGGTGGGGGGCTACAGTATTGAATTTTCGCCGGGCATGTATTCCGATCCTGATTTTTCGATGAAGTTATGGCTGCTTGGCGTGCGGTTGTTCAAGGGAGTTGGCAATAGCCGGGTGTATCATTTTGGTTCCAAGTCTACCAAACGCATCGTGGTCAATAAAGGATATTACCAGTTTCTCTCGAAATGGGCGCTTACCACCGGTGCGTTTACAAAATACTACCTCAGGAGAGGAGAATCATTCGATGGGCCGCTGCAAGATCCGGTCCTGCCTTTCAGCCTGCGGGTGAAGAATTTTTTTAAGAGACTGGACGCTCTTTTCCGTAGTACAGAATAACTAAAAGCGGGAGATAAATGTGTAGATGTTAAAACTGCCTTTTCCCATTTCCTCCCGTATTTTTTTCTCCAGCATTGTTTTGTCGATGTCATTCATTCGTTCATGCATGATGAGTTGCCAGGCTCTTTCCGCCAGGTGAAAGCTCCTCCGCGCCGGATGGCTTTGTGTTTCCAGATGCTGCAGGATCTTTTCCGTCAATTCGGTGATTCCTTCTTTGCGCGTGGCAATGGTTTGCAGAACGGGAATGTCCCGGTGCTCGCGGTGAAAAGCCGGCGTGAGCATCAGACGCAGGTTTTTTACAAAAAGATCTGCACCGGGGCGATCGGCCTTATTTACCACAAACAGGTCTGCAATTTCCATCAAACCTGATTTCATGGTCTGTATTTCATCACCTGATTCAGGTACCAGCACGACAACTGTTGTATCTGCAAGGCCGGCTATTTCCACCTCGCTCTGTCCCACACCGGCGGTCTCGATCAGGATATAATCAAACGAGGCCGCCCTCATCAGGTCGGTGATTTCAATGATCTTGGGATGCAATCCACCCAATGACCCCCGCGTAGCCAGGGAACGTATAAAAACACCCGGATGATTGTACCAGGCACTCATTCGGATTCTGTCGCCCAACAACGCGCCGTGGTGAAAAGGCGAAGATGGGTCTACGCAGAGAATGGCAATTTTCTTTCCCTTTTCAACCAGCTTTTCTGTCAATGCATCCACCAGTGTGCTCTTGCCTGCGCCCGGCGGGCCCGTAATGCCAATGATGTTGGAGGGATAGGTTTCCCCGATTGCCGTCAGCAGTTTACGGTATCCCACCGATTCATTTTCCACCAGGGAAATGCCCCTAGCCAGCATCCTGGTATCACCCTGCCTGATGGATTTCAGCAGGCTGTCCATACTGGTTGTTGGTTCTTGTTGGCGCTTCATCTGTACTCAAATGTAACGGCAAAAATCCTGGCGGAAAAGTTTATAGATGCTTTGGTTGGAGTGGTCCACCGGGTTCCTGCTGCGCTGAGAATTTTTTTCTGCAATTGGCACCATCCAGTAAATTTGACGCCGGATTCAAAAACAGTGTGGGCAAAGCAGGCGGTTGCCCGATCAATGATTGCCGATGACCAATTTCATTCCCATCTTTCCGTTAGGTATCGTGGTGTATCCCGGTGAACTTCTGAATCTGCATATATTCGAGCCCCGTTACAAACAGCTCATTCAGGAGTGTTATTCGGAAGGCAAGGGTTTTGGTATTCCCACGGTCATTAATAAAAAACTGAATGAGCTGGGTACACTGGTAAAGGTTACCGAAATTGTACAGGTGTCGGAGAACGGAGAAATGGACATCCGGGCCATGGGTATGAGTGTATTCAGGATCCTGGAAGTGATCAAAACGGTGCCGGAGAAATTATACAGCGGCGCCATTGTGAACTACCCGGACAACCCCGGGGACCTGGGAAAACGTGAACTTATGCAAAAAGTGGTCAATGCCATCCGCGAACTGCACCGGCTGTTGCACATCAGCAAGGACTTTAAAAAACCCGACGAGCAGTTGAGCGCCTATGATATTGCACATCATGCAGGCTTATCGCTGGAAGAAGAATATGAACTGCTCGGGCTCCTGCGGGAGGAGCAGCGCCAGGAATACCTGAAACGACACCTGAGCAAGGTCATTCCTGTTATAGCGGAGATGGAAACCCTGAAGGATAAAGTTAAACTGAATGGCCATTTCAAAAATTTGTCTTCGTTCGATTTTGAGTAGCAGGCGATACGGCCTGTTCAGGTTCACGCATTAAATTTCCATTCCCGTTATGGCAGTCACCCTTTGTTTTGATTTCGGCAATACCCGTTTAAAGTGTGCGATATTTTCCGGAAAAGAATTGAAAGAAGTGATCGTGTTGGAAAATGATGAACCGGCCTCGTTACAGCCGATCCTGGATGCATGGCGACCCGAAAAATCCATTCTTTCTTCTGTCATCAATCACAACCCCGGGTTTGAAGAAATGTTGCGGAGACATACCCGTTTTCACAAACTGGATCATACCTCAAAACTGCCCGTTACCACTCCGGTTGGCAAGCCAGAAACCATTGGGGCCGACAGGCTGGCGTTGGTGGTTGCTGCGGTTGACCTTTTTCCGGGTAAGAATAACCTGGTGATCGGGCTGGGCTCGGCAGTGACCTATAATTTTGTCAATAAATACAAAGAATTCCTGGGCGGGGGAATTTCCCCGGGGATGGAAATGCGTTTCAGGTCCCTGCAAACTTTCACCGCAAAGCTTCCGCTGGTGAAGGCCGACTGGAATTTTCCGCTGGTGGGATATGATACCCGGACAAATATCCTGAGCGGCGTGATCCTCGGTATGGCCAAGGAAATAGACGGTATGGTCGAAGCCTATGAAGAGAAGTATCACAACTTTAACGTGCTTTTAAGCGGCGGCGACGGCAAGTATTTTACCCGGTACCTGAAAAAAAAGATATTTGCAGACCCGGACCTGATTTTCCGGGGCCTCTATGCAATCAATGAATACAACCAGTAGTCATCACGGGAACAGCAAAACCCGCATCGCCTCCTAACATGTTTCACCCGATGGGAAAAATCAGCGCTTCTTTTTTTTACCTG
>DATJYH010000456.1:0-4450 GCA_035499675.1 Puia sp. | reverse complement strand
CAGGTAAACATACAAGCCGTATTGCCCGGCCAATTGGAGCTGCTCGCCTCCCTGGCGCGACAGGCCTATCTCGATCATTTCACCTACCTGTGGCATGATGAAGGAGCCTGGTACAGCAAATATTCATTCGCCTCCGGGACGTTAGAAAAAGAAATGGCCGAGGATAATAACCGGTTTTTTATGGCATGGCTCAACGCCTTTCCGGTCGGTTTCCTGAAACTCAGGCTGGACCAGCCTTTGGGCGAAATTCCGGGTAGCAGGGCCATGGAGTTGGAGCGGATCTACCTGCTGTCATCGGCAACCGGCAAGGGCATCGGGAAAGCATTGCTGCGGCACGCTGAAACGATGGCCCGGCAATACCGTAAGGAGATACTGTGGTTAAAAGCGATGGACAGTAGTCAGGAGGCCATTGCATTTTACCAGCGCAATGGATTTAACATCTGCGGCAGCCACCGGCTCGATTCTCCTGTTATGAAGGAGGAATACCGTGGAATGCTGATCCTGGAGAAAACCCTGGAATAAATAGCTTACTTCAAAGGGACCCCGGTGTAGTTGTGGGGCGAGATTCTTTTCAGTTCCTTTTTAACCACTGCCGGCACTTTTAAACCCTCAATAAAAGCGTGCAGGGACTCTTTGGTGATGCCGGAATTACCCCTGGTGAGTTCTTTTAATGCTTCGTAGGGCTGGGGATAGTCTTCCCTGCGGAGAATGGTCTGGATGGCTTCCGCCACCACCGCCCAGTTGTTGTCGAGGTCCTGCCACAATTTTTGTTCATTCAGCACCAGTTTACACAGCCCTCTTTCGATCGATTTCAGAGCGAGGATGGTATGGGCAAAGGGTACACCGATATTGCGTATCACGGTGGAATCTGTCAGATCACGCTGGAGACGGGACACCGGCAGTTTGGAAGAAAGATGTTCGAACAGCGCATTGGCCAAGCCCAGGTTGCCCTCGGCGTTTTCGAAATCGATCGGGTTCACTTTATGCGGCATGGCAGAGGAGCCGACTTCTCCTTTTTTTACTTTTTGTTTGAAATAGTCCATGGAGACATAGGTCCACATATCGCGGCAAAAGTCGAGCAGGATATTATTGATCCGTTTCATGGCATCAAAATGGGCGGCCAGGTTATCGTAGTGTTCGATTTGCGTGGTGTATTGCTGGCGTTGTAGTCCCAGCGTGCCTTCCACGAATTCGTTTGCCAGTTTCTTCCAGTCTTTTTTGGGAAAAGCAACATAGTGTGCATTGAGATTGCCACTGGCGCCGCCAAATTTGGCCGAGAAGGGGATGGAGATGAGTTGTTCTACCTGGTCTTCGATCCGCTCCACAAAAACCATGATTTCCTTGCCCAGTGTGGTCGGGCTGGCTGGTTGCCCGTGGGTCCTGGCCAGCATGGGTGTATCGCTCCATTTTTTGGCCAGCATTTCCAGTTGCCGGTTCATGTTGAGGAGGATGGGCAGGTATTCACATTCCATGGCATGCTTCCAAAGCATGGGAATGGCAGTGTTGTTGATGTCCTGCGAGGTCAACCCGAAGTGGATCCACTCGCGGAATTCATCGGCTGCCGTCTCATCCAGTTTAGTTTTCAGGAAATATTCAACGGCCTTCACATCATGGTTGGTGATCCGCTCTGTTTTTTTGATTTCCATGGCATCTTCCAGGCTAAAATTTTCTGCGATGCTGCGGAATTGTTTTTTTGCGGCAATTGGGAGCGTAAAGAATTTTTTCTGGGCAAGGAACAGGAAATATTCCACTTCTACCCATACACGATATTTTATCAGCGCGTATTCGGAGAAATATTCATCGAGATGGGCTACCTGTTGGCGGTAGCGTCCGTCGATGGGAGAAACAGCCTTTAGTGAGTTCATGTCCATACTGCCGGGCGATAAGAAACACTCATGTAATTACGCTGATGCGTCTTACATTTGCAGCCAAAATTAACACAAAGGACTTGGAAAGAAAAATACGTGTAGGTGCCGTGAGCTATTTGAATACGAAGCCGCTGCTCTATGGGATACAAAGATCCACCGTGATAGAGGATATGGAACTGGTGACCGATTACCCGGCGCGCATCGCGTCCATGCTCCTAAGCAATGAGATCGACATCGGTCTGGTGCCTGTATCCATCATTCCCCTGATGGAGGAATACCACATCAACACCCGGTATTGTATCGGTGCAGATGGTCCCGTGGCCTCCGTTTGCCTGTTCAGCGAAACACCCATTGAACAGGTGGAAAGACTGCTGCTCGACTACCAGAGCCGCACTTCCGTGGAGCTGGCCAGGCTACTCCTTAAGGAATATTGGAAACTAAGCCCAGAGCTCGTGCCAGCGCGTGAGGATTTCCGGGAGCATATCCATGGAACTACGGCGGGCATTGTGATTGGCGACCGGGCGCTGGAACAGCGAAAAATATCCCCCTATATCTACGACCTGGGAGAGGCCTGGAAGAACCTTACCGGCCTGCCCTTTGTATTCGCCGCCTGGATCAGCAACAAGAAACTGGATGAAGGGTTTGTACAGAAGTTTGATGAAGCCAATGGGGTGGGGGTGAATGATATTGATGCGGTGTTGCGGGGGGAGTACTATGATTTGTATGATCTGCGACAGTACTACAGCAAAAATATCAGTTATCGCCTGGATGATTATAAGGAAAAGGGGCTTAAAAAGTTCCTCAGTTTTTTGAGGGAGACGGTTAACGTATAAGCATTACCATGCCAGTCCGGGTAACGTCCCCACAGAAAGTTTTTGCTTTAATGACATAGGGGTATCCCCCTGCCGGCTGCTGCTCACCATTGAATGTTCCATCCCAGCACTGTGATGCGTTTCTTGTTGTGAAAACCCTTTGTCCCCAGCGGTTATAAATGGAAAATTCTTCAATAGTTACATTTCCCCAACGCCGGATGCCAAAACAGTCGTTAAGCCCATCGCCGTTGGGCGTAAATGCATTGGGTACCACAAACGAAGCTTTGCCCGCACTTGTTACTTTGACGATTATAGAATCAAAGGCATAACAGCCCTGCTGATCGGTGCCTTGTACAACAAAAGTAGTCGTGCTATCGATACTCGCGGTAGGGCTTGCCACATGAGGGTCATTTAGGTCAGTAGCAGGGGTCCACAGGTAGCTGTCCGCACCAGTAGCTGTCAGCTGGGCAGTAGTGGTGCTGCAGTCAATATCATTTGATTTGCCGGCGTTAACCACCGGGTTCTGGTTAACAGCAACAAGTACCTGAAAACTGCTATCAAAGGCGCAATAAAAGTCGCTGATCAATACGTTGAAAGTAGTGCTGGAATCAGGCGTTGCAACGGGGGTTGGAGAAGCGGGGTTGTCCAGCGAAGCAGCGGGTGTCCACGCATAGAGATAACCGTTGCCATTGTTCCCGTTTAGTTTTACAGACTGGCCTTTGCAAACTGAGGTGTCGCCTGGAGCCTGGAAAACTGGCTTAGGTCTGATGGTAACGGTTACAGAATCTTCACTTAGGCATTGATGTATATCGGTTCCTGTTACATAAAACCTGGTGGCGGAATCCGGTGATGCAACCGGGTTCGGTATATTGGGATTGTTTAGGAATTGTGAAGGTGTCCATGTGTAGGATACGGCTCCATTCACCTGCAGTTGGATGCTGGCCCCCGGGCAAATAACGCTGTCAGGAGTGACTTGGAGGGGAGAACCCATTAGTGCTGTGAGTGTGATCAGGTTAGAACTGATACGGCAGTTTAGCGAATTGATGTTGTTCCCTTCAGCACTTTGCAACCGGTACTTTAGGTTGGTTACTACTTCTGTAGTCGGAACGACAGTTGTAATTTGGAGGCTATTCGAATTTGGGAGATCGAGCCATGTTTTACCACTATCGGAACTGACCTGCCAGACATAATTTGGATTGGTATAACCAGCGGATATATTTCCATAAAGCGAAGAGGTAGATCCCTGGCAAAGGCTTATCGAATCGACCAGTGTCGCGCTGGCGAAAGAAGCTCCGTTGACAGGTCCGCAAGGTCGGAACGTAATATCATCAATGGCGAAGACGCTTCCGGAAATTCCTGCTGCACTGGTACCGTTGTTAATCATTCTGAGTACAATGGAATTTGTATTGAGCGGTAAAGTGAAATAAAAGCCATACTGCTGCCAAGTAAAAACGGGGCTTTGGCCAATAGGGCCCGTGTCGTAAAAAGCCAACAATGTGCCGTCGAGCTGCTCTATACGAAATGTAATATCCGGCGTGCTCCCAGCTTGTAACGCCGGGTTTACCGCATTAGCTACCCAGGCGGCAAATTCATAGGTAGAAGACCCACAGAGGTTAGTCAGCGTCTGACTGAAAAATTCCCCGGGTTGGTTGCTTGAGTTGTAAAATGCCATGAAACCATTTACATCGCCTGGGGTGTGGTCTGGGGATCCTGAAAACCAGTTGGGATTACCGGGAACATTATTGGTTACAGTATACTCACCCGCTGCGG
>DATJYH010000455.1:0-8217 GCA_035499675.1 Puia sp. | reverse complement strand
CGGCACCTACCGCGCTTTTGAAATTGTGGGTGATTCCATGCTGCCCACTACCAGCGGATCCGTAATCGTTGGAGAAAAAGTGGATGATATAGAGGATGTAAAAAGCAACCAGACCTATATCGTCGTTTCAAAAAACGAAGGCATCGTGTATAAACGGGTCATGAAAAACAACAGGAGCAAAAACAGACTCACACTGGTGAGCGACAATACCGCCTACCAACCTTACCAGGTCAGTGCGGAAGACGTGATCGAAGTCTGGAAGGCTGAAATGATCCTCAGCAAAGCCAATACCCAGCAACGATGGGATGTCAACCAACTTGCCAATCTCGTGAGCAACCTGCAGGAACAGGTTACAGTACTGAAGAAGAAAATGGTCTGAGGTAGTTCACAGCGGACAGTCTTATGCACCGAATCCGCCTCAGGCGGAAAAAGCGGATGACAGTTGACAGAAACCATTGTTTTCAATATTTTTCACTCATTTCAATCGCATTTTATGAACGGGGTGCAACATCAAATCACAGCAGAAGAAGCGTTGTCGAGAAGGGACATCATCAAAAAGCTGCAGGTTATACCCGGCATAGGTAGTTCCATTGCAGGCGATCTCTACAATATCGGCATCCGGCGCGTAGGCGATCTCAAAGGAAAAAATCCGGAAACACTTTTCCGGCAGTCTAACCGATTGGCAGGCGTTACACAGGATCGTTGCCTGCTGTACACATTCCGCTGCGCGGTGTATTTTGCCGAAACACCCGATCCCGACATCAAAAAACTAAAGTGGTGGTACTGGAAGGATCACAAATGATCATGGCAGATCCGGACCCTCCTCTTACAACCCATAAATATCCCTGGCCGCCCGGAATGTATTACAATGCGCTTCCACAATAATGCGGATGTCCTTTGAATATCCTCCTCCCATGGCGACCACGCAGGGTATTTCTTCTCTCTGCAGCAGTGTAAATACAAACTCATCTCTTTTCTTACAACCGGCGAGCGAAAGCCCGAGTTTTCCAAATTGATCCGTGCCCAATACATCCACGCCCGATAAAAAAAATACAAGTTGTGGCTTTATCCGCCTGATGAGCGCCGGGAGATGTTGCTGCAAAATATCCAGATAGTGTACATCATCCGTGCCATCCTCCAGTTCAATGTCAAGATCCGATCTCTCCTTGTGGAACGGGTAGTTGTGCCGCCCGTGCATGCTGAAAGTGAAGACTGCCGGATTGTTTTCAAAAATCCTTGCCGTGCCATTCCCCTGGTGCACATCCAGGTCAACAATCAATAATTGGCTGACCAGATGTTGATGCAAGAGGTAGTTGGCCGCCACAGCAAAATCATTCAGCAAACAAAACCCTTCTCCCCTATCGGCAAAAGCGTGGTGTGTCCCTCCTGCCACATTCAGGGAAACACCGTTACTAATTGCATGATGACAGCAATCTATCGTACCCTTAACAATCACCCATTCCCTTCTTGTCAGGTTTTCGGACTGCGGAAAGCCGATATGCCGCTGCTCCTTCGCGGAGAGTCGCTGATTTTTGAGCTTGTTTACCCATTCCCGTGTATGCGTGAGCAGCACCCATTCATCCGGGCAGGAGGCTGGTGAAAAAAGATTATCGCGGCTGATGCCGCCCTCATAGATCAATTGTTCCGGAATGAGTTCATATTTCTGCATCGGGAACCGGTGGTCCGCCGGTAAGGGTTGTACGTAAACAGGGTCCCAGGCTATTTGCAGTTTTCTCTCGCTCACCGGCCGCTTATTGAATTTGAATGATGGTCCCGGCTTCACGGCGACGATGATCCGGCGGTACCACGGCAAATACCTGTTCGCCCTCCGCCGGCTCAATCAGGGCTACCCCGGTAAAATGGCTAAAGGCCGGCAATACAGCATATGCGTGGCCAAAATAAAAACAGGGGAAACAAAGCGACTGTTTACCCGCCCCGCTGATCCGGATGCCGGGATGTACGTGGCCGGAGAAAAAATATCCTCCTCTACTGGACGAACCGGCGGTCAATAGGCTGATGTCGTGTATAAAATGAAAGGGGGCCGCCGCAAGCTGGTCATGATGCAGCCCGATGCCTGCTTTAGCATACCAGTCGTTATGCAGGATATCGTGGTTCCCCTTCACCAGTTGAATGTCAACCGAGGGAAAACTCTCCCGCCATTTCCTGAACAAATCCAGTTCCTTATTGGCCTCGCTGTGAAAAAGATCTCCGACAATGATCATCCGGGCCGGACGAAAATATTGGATCTGCTCCAACAATCGTTGCAGGTCTTCTTTGTACACCGCCTGCGGGACTGCCACCCCTGATTTCCTGAAATGCCCGGTTTTGCCAAAATGCAGGTCAGATACGATCAATGATTGCTGCTCTTCCCAGTATAAACAACGGCTGCTGGAAAGCCACAAATGCTGGTCCCGGATTGCAAATGGAATACTGGGTTTCATACAGTAGTATAGGATGTGTCAGGTCCCTGTAATTCGCAACATTTGAGATCTCTTATTTAGTTGTTCCCCGATTCAGGAAGTATCACACTTAAGTTATTTTGGTGCAAATATTCCTGAAATTGTTTCTGGTTGTATGTTTCAACCTCGGGAAAGCTCCATCCCAAATATGCGACAAGGCTTTCCACATTTAAATTATTTGCGGAAGTTGTCCATTTATCAAATGCATCGGCAATTTTCTTGCTTTTAATAATTGCGTCATGACAGATGTTATACTGATAAAAATTATTCTCCAATGTTATACAAGCATCGTCTTTAAATTCTTCCATGTTATTTTTGGTCGGTTGGGTTTAATGTTCCAAGTTCGGGGACTTTTCCACCCCAATCGTAGGGCTCATACTTTTTCTTGCCATCCTTTCGAGGCTTAGCAGTTCTTATAGTATCGACCGGGAAGTAAACCAAATCATCACTTTTCATTTCATAATTTAATATTTCTTTGTACTTATCATCAGCAAGACCCTGAGAAACGAATTCCTTTGCTACATTGAAGGGAAGATACAATGCCATTCTGAAACCTCTTGCGCTATCGTTGTGAATTTGCCGAATTATATTGTCTGGAGATGGCTCTCTGGTAATTAGACCCCATGTCCATTTTTCAACCAGCTCACCTGTATTTTTATCGACAATGCTGGCCACCGAATATAATCCCGGCATAAAAAAAACACCTGGCATTTCTTTGGGTCTTATTACATAAGTAACCTTTTTAGACCACCCTCGTATACCCCTGTGTTCAAATGTATCATTCATTGGGATAAGACACCTATTATCCTTAATTTGATTCCAATAGATGTGCTTATTAAATATCTTTTCGCTCATGATGTTGAGGTTAAACCTACGCTCTTCTGCCGGTGGCTCAACTTCTGCCGTATGACGAATTATCCCCCATTCCATTACTTTTAACCGAAGAACTCCATCTTTTTTATCCCTGTAGATTATCGGAATTTTTGGATAAGCCTGGGCTTGCAGATGTTCATAACTCGGCCATTCGACCTTTAGTTGCGGATCGGCAACTAATTCCGGGAAGTATGCAGTAATTTCTTCAAGTTGTGTCCTGAAGCTGATATCATAACACATCGCTAAGCTTTTTCGAGATCATCCAATTTCAAACGAAGTTGATTATTTCTCCATTTTAAAAGTATGAAAAGTTCCCCAAAAGCTATATCAAGTACCGAATTTACCGTATCGCTTGCCGGTATTCGCCAAGTAGTTTTGTTATCAATGTAGCGCCTTATTTTCTGTTCAAATTTCTTAAAAAGACGCTTATCCATTTCGTTTTTATCAGGTATAAGAATTGAAAAGACGATATAGGGTGAGTCTGGCATCAGCATATCCTTTATCTTCTCCCGATGCTTTTCATTCTCAAGATCAATAATCGCCGCATACTTATCATCTTTGATCGCTGACAAATGAATTTGGGCATGACTCAGGGTATCGTATTGGGACAACAATAAAGCAGTCCTGGTCGATTCATCAAACGGGTCTTTACCCCGCTGGTAGGTTTGCGAGACGAGATATTGTTTGCCCGCTTTCCTGAAACCATCGATAAATGCTGCTCTGAATTTTTCAAATGGATTAAACATGCTTAGCTCGTTATTTCTAGCAGTTCATCAATCCTGGTTGTATATTTTGGAGAAAGGTTGCTTTGCCTTAAATGCCATTTATTGCTGTAGCCCTGTACCGCATACCTGACAAAATCCTTCCCATACGTCACGTTAAGGTTGTCGACAGCCGACATTAACCTTTTTTCGTTGGGCTTTTCTACGCGGTCAAACAGGCTCGCCTGTATATAGTCTTGGGGAACCAGGTCCAAGGCCATGATCCCACATTTATGATAATTATAGCCATCGATATATACAATTGAAAGGAGGTTCATCGCCTGCTTAATAAGTGCGGATGTATTGTTTGTACTTACCGGGAGATATGCAGTCAATGACCTCATGTACTGCTTATCCTCCCTGTTGAAAGCATTGGTCTGAACAAATATGTTGATCGATCTTGCCAGGGAGTTTTGCTTTCTCAGTTTCTCGGCGACGTTCGCGGTAAAGGACGCAAGCGCCTGGCCGACCTCATGTTTAGTTTTTAGAAGGTTGCCGAAACCACGTGCACAACAGATGTTTTTCTTTGGGGAGGCGAACTTCCATTGGATGGCAGGAGCCCCTCGTAGTTCATTTAAAAGCCTTTGTCCTGCAACGGTCATATGTACCCGCACCCATTCCTCGGGGGCATCACGAAACGCTATGGCGCTTGTAAAACCATTTCTCCTGAGAAATCTTGCATATTGTGGACCGATGCCCCAAATGTCCTCAACCGGAGTACCGGCCATCAGGCCATCGGTTAATTTCTGGTTTGCAGCCCAGTAACACCCGGTTTCCCGCCTTTCCTTTTTCGCATAAGTAC
Organism: Puia sp.; assembly: GCA_035499675.1. Lineage (GTDB taxonomy): Bacteria > Bacteroidota > Bacteroidia > Chitinophagales > Chitinophagaceae > Puia. The sequence goes on along the minus strand of DATJYH010000455.1, from coordinate 3,322 downwards.
TGGCCATCTTTGCAAGCGTTTTTGTCTGGGCGATACCAATCGTTGCCGGGATACCGGTACTGATTTGGATCGCCTGCTTAACATTCACAGCAAGGTCAAGGAGATCTGCGTATCTCAGATCGGACAGGTCAAGAAAGGCTTCATCAATCGAATACACTTCTATGCGGGGCGCATACTGTCCGAGAATCTTCATTACCCTTTGGCTCATATCTCCATATAAAGCAAAATTTGCGGAAAGAACATGAACTCCATTGGCCTGGAAGTAGTCCTTAAACATAAAAGCAGGTGCTCCCATCCTGATGTTAAGCGTTTTGGCCTCTTCGCTGCGGGATATTACACAGCCATCATTGTTGGATAAAACAACAACAGGTTTCCCTTTCAGCCCGGGATTGAAAACGCGCTCACAACTACAGTAAAAATTATTGCAGTCAACAAGCCCAAACATTTTCCTGAAGATTTTAGGCAAATTAACGAATACTAAATAATTTAGCAAATAAAGCTAGTCGTGGAATACTTTTATAAAATCATCATATATCTGAAGCAGGGAAAACCCATTACAACGGTCAAAAGGCTGTATATCAGAAATCGGGGAGACGTTGAAGAACAGGAATTTAAAGAAGCAAACCGGCTGAATCCCGGCAATGTGCATAAAGTTGATGCATGGCTCTTGGATGAAACTGACCCGGACGTAATTGCCTATAAAAGGCAATGGCTATAGGCCAAAAAACCATACTAAAAGATTTGAAAAAATCTGGCATCAAATCTTTTTAAAACAACACACAAAACATTCGGCTTCGCACCAAACAGCGTCAAATGATCCTCCCGGCAACATTTGAACTTTTAAGGTGCAGGTGGTCAACTTGGCCCGTTAAACAAGCTTGGTATTCACCTGTAAAACAGGCGGCGGATCATTTTCCACAGCACTTATATTTGCACATGCAAATTTTGTTAACGGCGGCCACTGCCATGGAAATAGGCTCGGTATCGGATTTTGTGAAACAGAAAACGGGAAAAGCAAACCAGCATGCCTTTAGCTCGCTGATCACCGGCGTGGGTCTGGTGCCTACCACCTACGCCCTGATGCGGCGGTTTGCCAACTACCGGCCTGACCTGGTGATACAGGCAGGTGTAGCCGGTTCCTTTACCCCCGGCAAAATCGGTGACGTAGTAGCCATTCACGAAGATGCATTTGCGGATATGGGTGTGTTTGAGGAGGAACGCTTCAAAACCATATTCGACCTGAACCTGGGTGGCAGAAATGATTTTCCCTACAGCAACGGCTATCTCCAAAACCCCTACCAGGCTCTTCTCTCCCTCTCCGGGCTGGAACAACTACGGGGCATCAGCGTCAATACCATTACCACCGCCAAAAAAACCATCGAATGGTATCAACAAAATGAAAAGGCGGCTGTTGAAAGCATGGAAGGGGCAGCTCTTCACTATACATGTCTCATGGAAAAGATCCCCTTTATCCAGGTTAGGGCTATTTGTAACGAGGTGGGCGAGCGCGACAAAGCCAACTGGAAACTGCGGGATGCCGTGATCAAACTAAACGAAGCATTGATATCATTTATTCAACAACTGAACAATCACCATGGAGATCAGCATTGGATTTAGTCCCTGCCCCAACGATACCTTTATTTTTGATGCGCTTGTCAACAAAAAAATTGATACGGAAGGGCTTGATTTCGTGGCCCGGCTGGAAGATGTGGAAACCCTGAACCAGTGGGCGCTGGCGGGCAGGTTGCCTGTCAGCAAGATCAGCTATGCTGTACTCCCCCTCCTGCTGGATCATTACCAGTTGCTGGACTCGGGTGGCGCCCTGGGCAAGGGCGTGGGACCCCTGCTGATCGCCCGGCAATCATATTCCCTGGCCGATGTTCCCAATTTCTCCGTCGCCGTTCCCGGCAAAAACACGAGCGCACACATGCTCTTTTCGCTGGCCTTTCCGCAGGCGGAGCACAAACAATTCATGATCTTTTCCGGGATTGAAGACGCGGTATTGTCCGGCACAGCCGACTGTGGCGTCATCATCCACGAAAACCGTTTTACCTACATGCAAAAGGGGTTGGTGAAACTGCTTGACCTGGGAGAATTCTGGGAACAAAAAACCGGTTGTCCCATACCGTTAGGTGGCATCGTGGCCAGTAAGGAACTGGATCCTGCACTGCGGAAAAAGATCGACGGGCTGATCAAAAAAAGCCTGGAATATTCGTTTGCGCATTACCCCGAGCTTTCCGATTTTGTGAAAGACCATGCCAGGGAAATGGATCCCTCCGTGATGCGCCAGCATATTGACCTCTATGTAAACCAGTATTCCTTATCGCTGGGGGAAGACGGGCGAAAGGCCGTGGATACCTTTTTGCAGGTATATACCGACATGAACAGCAGGCAGCCGGTGCCCGCCGGTCATTCATCAGCCTGATAGGGCCTTCCTGTACGTTTCTACTGCCCTTTTTCGGGCTTCTTCATGCGCTACCATGGGTTTGAGGTAATCTGCCTCCTCAAATTCGGGTACCCATCTGCGTATGTAAGCCGACTGCGGGTCAAATTTCTCCGCCTGCAGCCTTGGATTGAGTACCCGGAAATAAGGCGCCGCATCACAACCCGATCCCGCCGCCCATTGCCAACCTCCGTTGTTGGCGGCCAGGTCAAAATCCAGCAGCTGCTCCGCAAACCAGGCTTCACCCCAACGCCAGTCGATCAGCAAATGTTTGGTCAAAAAAGAAGCCGTGATCATACGAACCCGGTTGTGCATATAACCCGTGGACCTTAGTTCCCGCATGCCCGCATCTACCATGGGGTAACCGGTGTTGCCGGTGCACCATCGTTCAAACTCCGATTCGTTGTTCCGCCAGGGAATCAGGTCGTATTTTTTTTTAAATGCCCGTCCCCTGCCCACTTCCGGGAAATGCCAGAGAATACATTGGTAAAAATCCCTCCATATCAGTTCATTCAAAAAGGTTTCACTCGAGGCCAGCGCTTCACCTGCCAGCCATCGGATACTAATTGTACCGAACCGCAGGTGAACTCCCAGGCGACTGGTTCCCGCCATGGCAGGAAAATCCCGCTCCTCCCCATAACGGGCCAATAATTTTCTGCTGATGGTCGGCGAAGGAAACAATTCCTTCACAGGCACAAATCCCAATGAGAACAGTGTTGGAATATCCGCGCTTGCTTGCTTGTAGAAATTAGAAAAGTATTTTTCGGCAGGATAGGCCTGCAGGTGAGATGCATGCAACAGGCTCTTCCATTTTTTGCGGTAGGGGGTAAAGACCGTATAGGCCCTTCCATCCTCATTCAGCACTTCATTCTTTTCAAA